>JACCRA010000589.1 GCA_013813825.1 Pyrinomonadaceae bacterium
CGCATCAAGGGCTACGTGGACATCGCGCGCGGCGAAGGCGCGACGGTGTTGACCGGCGGCGAGCCGCCCAAACTCGAAGACAAGTTTAGCGGCGGCTACTTCTTCCAGCCGACGATCTTCAGCGAAGTGAAAAATAAGATGCGCGTCGCGCAGGAAGAAATCTTTGGCCCGGTCACGTCCGTCATCACCTTCTCGGATGAAACCGATCTGATCGAGCAGGCGAACGACACGATCTACGGCCTCTCCGCCGGCATCTGGACCAAAGACATCACGCGCGCTCACCGCTTCGCCAAACAAGTCAAAGCCGGCGTCATCTGGATTAACACCTTCAACATGTTCAATGCCGCCGCGCCCTTCGGCGGCGTCAAACAATCCGGCTACGGTCGCGAGATGGGTCGCCACGCCATTGATCTCTACACCCAGATCAAGAGCGTCTGGGTCGATCTCTCAGGCAAACCTATCGGTTGGTTCGGGCAGTGAGTAAATCGTTATCAGGGTCAAGTGAAGACATCGCGAATTGATCTTGCACGGCGCGGGGCATGGAACGTCAGACCACAGGGACTTGCTCCCGACGGTTATCATGTCTCGCGCCTGTGTTTGGTTAGCCCGGATTCTCGAGGCGGTTAATTCATGGCAAGGAAAGCCCAACCGAAAAAGAGCTATGCCATCTTTATCAGCCATTCGTCGAAAGATAATTTCATTGCCAAGCAGATCGAAAAGTTAATCGGCGAGCGTTGCGGCAAACTCGGCGTCAAAACTTTTCTTGATGAAAGAGACCTCAAAGGCGGGGATAACATTGCGGGCGTTATTAAAAAGAACATCATCGATTGCGACGAACTGGTGGTTTGCATCAGTCGCTATTCGATTGAAAGTTCTTGGGTGACGACCGAGATCGGCGCGGCGTGGGTGCTGGGCAAGCGGATCGTGGCAATCATCGATAAAGTGACGCCGGAGGAGATGCCGAATATAATCGTCGATTACAAAGCCGGCGATCTCAACGATGATTTCGATAAGTATCTGGAAGAGTTGGCGGATCGGGTGAAAGGAACGGCGAAATGATGCAGGAAGAAAAGGGCGTCCCTGTACAGAAGATTTTCCTGAGCTATTCGGCTAAGGATCGTGAGCAAGGCAGCGTCTTGCGCCAGCTTTTGTCACAGTCTTCCAACGTGGAAATTTTTACCTCCGGCAGCCTCAGTGCGGGAGAGGGTTGGGAGCAAAGGCTCAGAGTTGAATTGTCCGCTTGCGACATCTTCGTACTGCTGCTGACGCCTCACGCTCTAGCATCGTCGTGGGTCTTGCACGAGTTAGGCGCTGCGTGGGGGCTAGATAAAAGTATTATCGTTGTGTCCACGAACCGCGAGTTAATTGGTAGAGCGCCGCTCGGGCTGAAGCCGGAACTGTTCGTTGACTTCAATCAGTTGGAAAATCCTGAGTTCGTGCAACACCTTCTCAAACTCAAAGGGTGTGAGCAGGAAACTGTAGCTTGAGCCGGGCTTTCTTTCCATCTCTCCCTCCGGGCGGCTGGCAACTCAGCCGCGTGGTTTCAACTTCTAAAGCGCGGAGGGGTTCCATACAACGATGAATGTGAAATGGATAGCGTCGAATCCCCTCAACTTTCTATTCAACATTAGATTTCTCTCCTATAACATCTCTCCCAAAATTCACAGCGAAAAAGGAGATGCTATGAGTTCACGACATCAAGTTTCCGCGTTAGCCTTTGCTCTCGCCGGTGTACTTTTTCTGACGGCTTGTCCGAGCCGGACTAAGATCGGGAAGATAATCGATGATCCGGCACGCTACACGGATAAAGAGGTCGGCATCGCGGGACGTGTCGAAGACAGTTACGGCATCCCGTTCGTCGGCGGCGCCTACAAACTCGACGACGGGTCGGGCGAAATCTGGGTCGTCTCGAAACGTAGCAGCGTCCCGTCGCGCGGCGCGCAGGTCGGAGCCAAAGGCCGCGTCTACAACGGCTTCAGTTTCGGCGGTCGGAACTTCGGCACGGTGATGGAAGAGCAGGAGCGGAAAATCAAATAAGACCCGTTTCGTCGATGAGGCGGGAATCTCGATGGTAGATGAATGAAGTATCAGAAAGTAGTGCCATCATTGCTTCCCGCCTTCGTCCTCACCTGCACGGTGGCATTCAACTGCTTGGCTCAGGCGACGACGCCGGCCCCTGCTCCTCAGTCCTCCCCGACAACCAGCGGTGAGCCGCCAGATCAGATCAAAATATTCGTTGAGGAAGTGCGGATTCCCGTTTTTGTGACGGACGAGTATGGACGCTTTGATCCGTCACTTGAAGCTGAAGACTTGCTGGTGCTGGAGGATCAATTACCACAACAAGTCCGCAGTATGCGCCGCATCCCGTCGAGCGTTTTGCTGCTGCTGGATACCACAGAGGCCATGAACCCGGCGATGAGCACGAAGACGACACGAGAAGTTTCCACGCGCCTCGTCGGACGCCTCCGGGATGGCGATCAGGTGGCGGCGATTCAGTTCGGCGGGAAGGTCGAATTGATCCAGAACTGGACGACGGAGACGCCGGCCGTCGTTCAAGCGCTCCGCGCGAAGTTGGTTGCAGGTCAGCCGTCGCGACTTTCTGAAGCCTTGACGTTAGCGGCGGCGAAATTGAAGGAGACGCCGGCCGGGAGTCGTCATGTCGTGCTGATCACGGACGGAGTCGCGGAGGCGGGCGAGCGCGCGACGTTGACGGAAGCAATCGGCCAAGCGCTCACAGCTAACGCCACCCTGCACGTGATCAGTTACACCAGCATCGGGCGCAAGGCGTTGAAACAAAGCAACCCCCTGGTAAAAGTGACCGGAGAGAGGCGGCGCAACGCGCAGGACGTGGCCGAAGATATATTGAACCCGACCGGCTCATCTGATACCAAGCAGCACCGGAAAGTCTACGTCAACATCGACACCGACCTCGCGATGCGCCGGCGGCGGGGGGAGTATGAAGAGGCGTTGCGGCGCGGCGAACAGTGGCTGACGGCGCTCGCGGAGGAGACGGGCGGGCTGCTCGCGCTGCCACAGTCCGTCGAAGAGTTGCTCAAGCAGGGGGACGCGGTGGCGCGTGAGATCGGTACGCAGTATGTCGTCACCTACACGCCGAAACGGCCGCTGGCGGCGGCACAGGGTGAGTACCGTCAGCTCCGCGTGATTTCGCGCCGCGCGGGGTTGCACGCACGCTCCCGACGTGGTTATGTCGCGACGCCACCCTAAATCGAAAGATGCAACGCTTTGAATCTTCTTCGTTGCTTGAGGCGCTCATTGATTCATCCGGCGGGTCAGCAATGAGTCGATGAGCCGACGAAACAACGGGCCAATGAACACCTTCCTCTCGGCGCTCGATCAGCAATTCGCGTTACTCCATACTCGCTCAGTCGCGCTCGTGCGCGCCGTGCCCGCCGGGAAACTTTACTGGCAGCCCGTGTCGTCCGCGCCCGGCGCGCCGCCGATTTTTTCCTGCGGCGAGCACGTGCTGCGAAGCGCCGCCGCCGTCGAGCAGACTTTCGGCGGCATCACGGCCAACTTGTGGGACGACCCTTTCGAGTGGACTTTACCGGAAGCTCTCGCCCGACCGGAGAGCGTGCTTGAATACCTTGCGGAAGTCACGGCGACCCGGCAACGCGGCTTCGCCCTCTTCAAGCACGACGACGAGTTGCAAAAAGAGATCGCCGTTCCGTCCGGCGAAATGAGTACCCTCTTTGCCCTGCTAACCGAAACGCTCGTCCGCGCCGCTCTCTATCAAGGCCGCGCCGACGCGATCTTTCGCCTCGCCTCTTCCGGCGACGGCATCTCTTCACCCCATGCCCGAACCAATA
>JACCRA010000595.1 GCA_013813825.1 Pyrinomonadaceae bacterium
AGAATCTAACATACCTGCGACGAGCGCTTCAAATGACAGGCCTGCATCATAGTGGTGATTCACGTCGTTTCCCTGCCTATCTACGATCTACGCCTGAATCACAGATTGCCCGCTCACCACCGTGAGCTGGATCTCCCGGCTTGTACGCGCGGCGACTGTCGCTGACGAGAGCAAGCGAGCGGCATTGTTCGCATTCGATGCCCAACCACCGCTCGCTCTCACATCACCAGACTCAGAATGGCTACTCACTAATAGACTTGCCCCCCACAAGCCGACGGGCGGGACCCATTGAAGCCCGCCCGCGAAATTAAACCGTCCCCCGGCTGTGACAATCGGCTGCTATTCATCCGCCATCACTCGTAGCGCAAACTCTCAATGGGATCGAGCCGAGCGGCCTTCAACGCCGGCCAGACGCCGAAGGTCAGCCCGACGCCTACCGAAACCACCAGCCCTGAGGCCACCGCCCACGGAGGAATAGAGGCTGGCAGCGTCGGCACGAAGAACATTATAATCTGGCTAACGGCGAACGAAAGCACCACGCCGAGGACGCCGCCGAACAGCGTCAACGTCATTGCCTCGTACAAGAACTGGCTCACGATGTCGCGGCGGCGCGCGCCGATGGCTTTGCGGACGCCGATCTCCTGCGTCCGCTCGGTGACAGAGACGAGCATGATATTCATCACGCCGATGCCGCCGACCATCAAGCCGACCGAAGAGATCGCAATCGCGATTAATCCCACCATCCCGAAGATGCTGTCGAACTGACCGACGAACGCATCCGCTGTCTTCAAATCAAAATCGTTCGGCTGCGAGAAGCTGACGCCCCGCCGCGTCCGCAAGATTTCCTCCACCTGATCGAGAGCCTCGTCGCGGCGTTCCGGCTTGGCTTGAATAACGTAGCGCAGGAAGCGACGCGCGGGCGCGACCTGTAGCCCCGTGCGGAAGGGGACCAACACGGCGTTATCTTCTTCATTCTCACCAAAGAAAGTGTTCTTTCGCTTCTCCAGCACGCCGATCACTTCCCAGACGTAGCCGCCCATCTTGACCTCTGTGCCGGCGACGCGGTCGGGCTGATCGGGAAACAGCGCCTGCGCGGCGTTGACGCCGAGCACGATCACGTTGCGGCGATTCTGATCGTCCTGCTCGCTGATGAAGCGCCCCTCTTTGAGCCGGACGTTGGAGATCGCGGCGTAGTTGGGCGTCACGCCCTGCGAATTGCCGCGGCGGTAGGTCTTGCCGTTGTGAATGATAGTGTCGTCGAACGGCCCGCCGTAATAGCCGATGTTAGGTGAGATAAGCGCCACCTCTTCGACCGCCGACGCCTGCTCCTTAATCGCCTCCCCGTCTTCGGGCGTCAACACTTTGCGCGCCCGCTCCGACTGATCGCGCTCGCCGACCTGTATGCCTGACGACAAGTGGAAGGCGTAGATATTATTGACGCCATATTCCTCGACGATCTTGACGAGGCTGCCGCGCAAACCGGTCAGCATCGCCGCTACCGTAGTCGCCGTCAACACGCCGATCACGATGCCCAGCACCGTCAACGCGCTCCGCAGTTTGTGCGCCCGGATGCTGTCGAGCGCCATCGCGAGAATTTCTTTGGTCAGCAGTCCGGGCAGTCGAAATTTCATCGTCTTAATTCCGGGTCAGCGCGACAATCGGATCGAGCCGCGAAGCCTTGAAGGCCGGGTAGATGCCGGCGAGAATGCCGATGCCGCTCGACATACCGATTGCTAACAGCACGTACACGATTGTGATCGTCATCGTAATCGGCGTTAGCGCCGAGATCAGCCACGAGATGCCGGCCGCCAGCAGCAAGCCGATGACGCCGCCGAACGCGCACAGCAGCGCTGACTCGATCAAAAACTGCAAAAGAATCTGCCGCCGCTGCGCGCCCATTGCTTTCCGCAAACCGATCTCGAACGTCCGCTCCGTCACCGAGACGATCATGATGTTCATCACCACGATGGCTCCGATGAGCAGCGAGATCGTCGTGATGGGGACTACCACGAGCGCGATGGCACTAGTGAACTGATCAATCTGGCCGTGCAGTTCTTCCGTGTTGACGAGGCCAAAATCGTCCTCTTGACTGCCGACCAGTTTGTGGTAATTACGCAGCGCCGTCCGCGCGTCCTCGATGGAGAGTTGGAATTGTCCCGGGACGGCTCCCTTGCCGTGAATCTGCATGTCCTGCGGACGGCCGTAGAGTCGCGCGAAAGTGCTGATCGGAATATAGACGTGCTTATCCACGAGGTCGCCGAAGATGGGACCGCGTCGCTCCTCGACACCGACCACCCGCATCGGCAGGCCACCGACCTTCAGTTCCTTGCCGATAGCGTCCACGTCCGGGAAAAACTTGTCCTTGATGTCCGCGCCGAGCACGACGACCAATTGCCCGCGCTCGACCTCGCCCGGCTGGAGGAAGCGCCCCTCGACTATCGTCTTGTCTTCAATCTCGGCCATGTTGGCCGTCACGCCGAAAATTATTCCGCCGAGAAAACGGATGCCGCCCTGCTCGAAGTTAGTGCCCCGCCCGACCTGCGCGCCGACAGCGCTACAGCTTTGGCAATGCTCTTGCAGCCACTCCATGTCGGCGAATTCCAACTTCGGGTTGCGCCGGTTGCGCTTTTCCAATTCCTCTTCTGACATCTCGCCGGCGCTCGCCATCCGCGCGATCATAAAATGATTCGCCCCCAGCATCTTCGAGACTTTCTCGATGACGTAAGTGTTCAGACCACTGACCGCCGCGCCGACCACTACCACCGACGCAACACCGATGATAATGCCGATCAAGGTCAGGAAGGCTCTCAGCTTGTGCGCGAAGATCGATTGCAGCGCGATGCGTGTGGCTTCAGCGTAGAAGGAATAGAGGTGACGCATAGACTTCGGGGCAACTGAGAATGGCGAGTTAATCAACGGTCAGACGGAAGGCTATACGTCACCCTTGCGCGCGAGGTTTAAGGAAAAGTCAGCCGCCCCGCCGCTGGTCGTCAGCAATTTATTCTGGGGCGTGCGCCGCGATGAGACTCGGCGGTGTGATCGAAGCGGCGCAGACAGAGGAAAGCGAGATGCGAATCGCAGTGGCAGCCGGGGCACGCAACCACTACGGCGTGAAATCATTCGGGCAGTTGGATGAGAAACTCGTCGCCGGAAATCGAGCACTTCTTTATCTTATACAACGAGATCAAAGGCAAGAAGTTCGAGCCGCTCGGGCGCTACGGGCCGGAGCGAGCCCCCAAATTGGTCGAGGAAGGCATTAAGCTCTTTCGCCGCGAGCACGGAAATGGGCGCGGCTCCATGCCGGCGGCGAAACGAGAGGCGATGGCGACGAAGCAAAAGCGTTGAGCGTGAGTGATTCCGCTCTTCAGACGCAAAAAGAGGAGAAGCCGTCGCACCCTCACGCGGGAGCGACAGCTTCTCTCTTAGTCCGGCGCTAAACGAAGGCCCCTAGTTGCGGGGTGGTGGTAGTTGCGGCGGGCGACGCTTCTTCTTATTACGCTTGCGCGCCAACGCGGACTTCAGCTTCGCCTTCTGCCCGCGCGACATGAAGAAGGCGTGCTTCTTCGCATCCTTGATGATCTCTTCGGTCATTACTTTGCGCTTGAAGCGACGCAACGCGCTCTCGATTGATTCGCCTTGATTGACATTAACAGTCGCCATCTTCTACTCCTGACTTTCTTCAATTCAGCGGTGCGACCAGCACGGCGGTGCACCTCACATTCAATCTCATTGTTAAGCTAAACCGCGCCCCGAGGTCAAGCCGCCGGCGCAAAATCTCAGATTGCGATCTGCGGACGCCCGTGGACGAGACGGCGCAGGCGATCCGAGAACAGCACGTCGATCTTCTTGGGATCGACGACGCTGATCACTTCGCCGAGGCCATAGGCCGGATGCATCATCGTCTGTCCGGCGCGGTAGGTGCGCGTCCAGTCGTAAGGCGTGCCGGAGGGCGACGCGGTACGGGTCGTCGTAGTTCCCGCCTCGCTGCTCTTAAACGTGCTGCGGACGCCGCACTTCGCGCACGTCACGCGCGAGATCAAACCGCGCTTCGTGATCGATGCCACGATGTGGCCGCGCTCCTCGCTGCACTCCACACATACCTTCTCCACGCGGTCCCCGATTGCGTAAACTTGTTTCTTCATCAAAGCCTCACTTCTTAAGCTGTCAGCCGTCAGCAAAATACAAACACTCGCTCAGCGATCTTAGTCAATGGCCGGTTCAGTCCTTAATTTTAGCTGACGGCTGATTGCTCATTTGTACCGATAGGTAATGCGCCCTCTGGAGAGGTCGTAAGGCGACATTTCGACGGTGACGCGGTCGCCGGGGAGAATGCGAATAAAGTTCTTCCGCATCTTGCCGGAGATTTGCGCCAGCACGACGTGCTCACTGCCATCGAGCCGCACGCGAAAAAAAGCGTTGGGCAGCTTATCGACGATCACGCCCTCGGCCGGAATCAAGTCATCTTTCGCCAAACAATTGCTCCTTACAACTCGTTTCGGCATCAAGGCCGAGATACCAACCTACTGTTCTTAAAGGAAGCGACGATCTGAGCTGATCGCCATAACAATTTTGAAAAAGTGTGACTCTTGACACCAACGAGCGTCCCCGGACGTAAGGCTTAATGGCCGGGGACGCTTGTGGGAAACACTGTGACGCTGGCCGAGCCGCGCTTACCAGCGCGGCTCGCGGTCGCCGCCATAGCCGCCGCCGCCGCCGCCGCCGCCGCGATTGCCGCCGTAGCCGCCGCCACCACCGCGACCGCCGCCGCC
>JACCRA010000631.1 GCA_013813825.1 Pyrinomonadaceae bacterium
GACGGGACGCTCAATAAGAGCGAGTTCCGCGTCCAACCCGTCTGGGACGCGACCGAAAGCGGCAAGACACAAGTGACGGCCCGCCCCATGCCATTAAGCGAGTCGATGGCTGCAACCACCGCCACGCTAACTGATGGGCTTGAAGACGGAGCCGAGGGCGGTGAGAGCGAAGTCACGCGCGTCAGCGTCCGTCCTTCCGAGTTATACTCGATTGAGGTCTGGCGCGACGGAGTTCGTCAATCAGTTGTCCCTGTCATGAAACCTGAGATCACCATCGGGCGCGGCTCGAAGACGACGACTGTTGACGTGCCGATCAAAGGCGACGCGGAAGTGAGCCGCGTCCACGCCACGCTGGCGCGCGAGGCCGACGGCAGATTCTGGCTCACCGCCAAAGGCCGCAACCCCACGCTCGTCAACAACCACGAAGCCCCACGCGAAGAGCGCGTCGCCGTCGCGCCCGACGAACGCATCGACATTTCCAGTTACACGCTGCGAATTCAGCCTTGAATGAAGCATAGAAACATCTCAACCGAAGATTGGTCGCGCATGGCGATAGATTCGCTCTTTGGGCGCGGCACACTTCCTGACTAGAAAGAGTTTGTGGAAGCCTTGAAGAAAGATGAGAGCCTCGCTAAAGAAACCCTCTTCATGTGCCAGACTCATCAGAATCAAGACTCGGCGAAACTCGCGCTTGTTCTGTTAAAAGAGTCTCACCCTGATTTGGAGCAATAAAACCATTGGTTAGAATAACCTCTTTCTTACGCTCGGATACGCAGAGAGCGCGGCAGGATGTCGAAAGTCGCGGGTAGCGTTCCCACTAATTCCCCGTCCACTTCTAGCAACACTTTTTCCCCGGCGACGCCGCGCGCCAAGATGCGGCGGGCATGTGCGTGATGCACTTGCGCGAGGCCGAGGTGTGTGCCGAGGTAGAGGTGCTGAACATTAGTTAGAATTTTTAAGGCGCCGAGGTCGCCGATGGCGACGACATCAAGTTGTCCGTCGTCGAGTTTCGCTTCCGGCGCGATCTTCATGCCACCGCCGAAATAGCGCGCGTTCGCGACGCATAAATTAGCAGCCACCAATTGGTGCTCCCGCCCGCCGTCAATCCGTACTCCGAGCGTTGGCTTCGTGAAGGCCAGCGCCGTCTGTAAGGCCGCGAGGGCGTAAGCCGCGCGCCCTGTGAGCAAGCCGGCCGGGACTGGTAGCGGCAGCCAGCGCGACTTCTCACCCTTGACGCGCCGGATCACTTCGCCGCCCATCCCGCACGAGGCGACGTTGACGAAATACCGCCACTCCGCTTCGCCTTCCGGGTTGAAGTATTCGACGCGCCCCACATCGATCAACTGCGTCCGCTCGCGCTTGAGCGCCAGCGCGGCGTCGGCCGTGCGCGTTGGAATGCCGAGCGTGCGGCGAAAGTCGCCGCCGGTGCCGCTCGGCAGGATACCTAACTCGGTGTCCGCGCCTGCGGCGAGAATGCCGTTCGCTACTTCCGCGATGGTGCCGTCACCACCGCAGGCGATTATCAATCGTCGCCCGGCCGCCGCCTCGCTCGCGGCGATCACACGCGCCTCACCGCCCCGCCCGGTAAAGACACAGTTGAACGCCCCGAAGTGTTCGCGCAGATCGCTCGCCATGCGCGGCCACGCGCGGCCGGTCGCGCCGCCCGCCGAAGTCGGATTCACAATGACGAGAGGGAGTGCTGAACGCTGAATGCTGAATGCTGAACGCTGAGGGTTAAGGGCTGAGGGCTGAGTGCGGACTGCGGACTTACGGCGCGGCGTGCGGGGCGATGCGGATCGGTCGGACTTATTCTCTGTCTTACTCATCACTTATCACTTTGCCGTAAAGGGCGCGATCTTGTTCGCCGAGTTGGGCGATCTGGCTCATCACAAATTCGGCGATCTCTTTGTAAGCCCGCACGCCGTCGCGGCGGTCGAGAAAGTGTGTGTAGTCGAGCGGCGCGCCGAAGTGGAGGCGGATCGGTTCGCCGCCGGTCCAGTTGCCCACGACTTGCTTCAAGAGATCGTTGCTGAGGCCGGCGACGAAGACCGGGACGACTTGCGGTTGCGCGTCCTTGATCAACTTCCCGACGCCCGGTTTCGCCGGCAGGAAGGAATACGGGTCGGGGTTCTGGTTGCGCGTGCCTTCGGGGTGAAAGCCGATAATGTGCGCCGGGCCGCGACGGCAGAGATCAGTCAGCAGGCGCATCGAGAATTTATCGAACTCGCGCTTGTCCAGAATCGGGTTGCTCCCCGCCGCGAAGAATGGCGGATACATTGACCACCAGCCCATCACGAGGTTGACGAACATGCCCAACGGCGACTCATAGAAGAAGCGCGCGCGCACCGGGAAAAAGAGCTTCTTCGGCCAACTGGTCCGCTGAAAGAGGATGGCGGAGACGGTGTACATGTCGAAGAACGAGCGGTGGTTGGAGACCAGCAAGATCGGACGCTCATGCGAGACCCGGTCAAAATTTTCTAAGCCGTAAATCTGAATCAGATTGTACGTCGAAATCCGAATCCAACCCGCGCCGAGGGTCCGCTGGCAAAACGTCCAGAAGTTTTTCCAGCGCCCTTCGTTCATCCGCCGCGTCACGCGGAAAGCCACGCGCTCCATTCGCGTCAGCACCGCGATCTCTTCCGGCAGCGGCTCGCCCACCGGAGCGGCCACAGTATCGCCTTCACGCCGGAGCGGTGCAGTTTGTTGTAGATCAGACTGAGACATTTTCGAGCCTGTTGAATGCGACAGAAAACAGTCCCGCAGCGGCTGCTGATTTCTCCCTCCGCGCTAATACCTTCAACTCGCGACGCAAAACCTGAAATCGATGCTAATCAATCGAAAAATACTTCGCCTCTTCGTGATGCACGATGCTCGCCGAGGTGGATTGTTCCGGCTCAAGCTGAAATTCTTCGCTGAGGCTGACGCCGATGCGCTCGGGCTGGAGCAACTCGAAAAGTTTGGTCTGGTCTTCGAGGTTCGGGCAGGCCGGGTAGCCAAAGCTGAAGCGCGAGCCTTGATAGCCTTGATGAAAAAGTTTCGTCACTTCCGCCGCGTCGCGC
>JACCRA010000634.1 GCA_013813825.1 Pyrinomonadaceae bacterium
TCGCCACTCAGTTTCAGGCGGAGCTTCGCGGAAATCTCCCGCGAGATTTCCTCCTGCACGGCGAGGATGTCCGCCGGTTGGCGGTTGTACTGCTCGCCCCACAACTGCCACCCATCGGCTACGTCCACCAGTTCCGTCCTGATGATTAGTTGATCCCCGACCTGCATCACCCGTCCGGTCAGCACGGCGCGGACGCTCATCTCGCGCCCGACTTCCATCGGATCGACCTCGCGCCCCTTGTAACGGAAGACGGTGCTGCGTGCCAGCACGCGCAACTGCGGGAATTGCGAAAGACTGTTGATGATGCTCTCGGTGATGCCGTCGCTGAGATATTCGGTATTCGGATCGTCGCTGCCGTTCAACAGCGGCAGGACGGCGAGCGAGTCGAAGGCTTTCGCGCGCGCGCGGCGGACGGGCGACGGTTGGGCGCTGTCTGATAGTGCCATCGTTTGCGCCGTCGTCGCTGGTAAAGGACGTGCGCCGTGTGAAGCCTGCGCGCGCACCCCCCGTTCCGCTGTCGTGTCCGGCGGCGATTGGTCCCCTACGCGCGGTGCAAAGGCGTCGTGTGCCACGCGCCGCACCGGCGCGACGAAGCGGTAGCCGCGCTTCGGGACGGTCTCGATATACTTTGTTCCGCCCTCCTCTTCCGCCAGCGCCTTCCGTAGCATGAAGATCGTAACCGAAAGATTGCCCTCTTCGACGAACGTGCCGGGCCACACCTGCTCCATCAGTTGCTCTTTTTTGACGACGTGACCCTCCTGCTCGATGAGCGCGACGAGCGTCTCAAAGGCTTTCGGCGTGAGCGGCACGACCGCGCCCCCGCGCGTCAATCTTTGTTCCGTCAAGTCCAAACGGAAGGGGCCGAATTCATAGAGCTGTGCCGTTTGTTCGCTCATTGAAACTTAAAATCTTTTTAAGAAATTTTTAAGAACCGCCAAAAGACTTCTCGGCCGTGCGGCGAGTAGAGTGCCAGCGCCATCATCAGAGCGGCACTGAACAAGAAAAGGAATGCAGACCCCGCGAACGTCAGCATTGTAGTATCAAGCCCGCAGCCTAAGCAAGAATTAGCCAGAAGCCCAAATTTCAGGCGTCGGACTTTGCCTGCCGGTTGAAGTGATGAAGCGGCCGGCTCAGGCTCTTCGGCGGCGCGGCGGGAGGCGGCGCGCGACGAGGAGACGCCGGCACGGCGGCGGGACGCGTTTGCGTGCGGATGAGCAGCAGGAACGCCGCGCACACGACAGCGAAGACGAGCAGCGCCACGCACACGATGACGAAGGCCGGCCCCAGCGCCCGCCGCCTCAGCGGGCGGTTGTGATTGGCTCGCCCGGCAGAAGACGGCAGCAATGAAGCCGTCGTTGTGTCATCAGAGTCTGGCAAATGAGATGTTCCTGTTGGTGTCCGCATTGTAATGCGACGTCAAAGGGAGGGCAAGAAATTGCTGCGGGTATCAATTCTGTCGTTGAAGTGAAGCAACCTGCCCGTAACTATTTTCGCTTGTCCGCGCCAGATGAAAAGAATCTGACACTATGTGCTTACCAACTCTTGCATGAGGAGAGACGCCAAGTGTCCGGTTTTTACTGCATCCGCTGATGCCGTAACTAATCTAACGGCAACGTGAGTTCGACGTCAGCGGCTGCGCCGCTCCGCAGTGCGGAGGGGCTTCCGCCTTTCCGAGTTATTGACTCTGATTTGATCGCGGCTGCGCCGCTGCGTGAGGCGTAGCCTCACGGGATTTGATGAGCCGCACCGGGCAGCCTCCGGCTGCCCGCACTGTGGGGCGGCCAGAGCCACAGCCGCTGACGTCGAACTCACGTTAACGCCAAATCTTGAGATCAGATTTCAGCAAGTTCTGTCAGGAGGCCGCAAACTTGCTCTTGTGTTTTGGCTGAAAGAGATTTGTCATAACCCACAACGTTACTCACGGCGAGCGGAAGAATACCTTGTTCAAGCCGCGCGTTCGTCCGGTTCCCTTGATGAGAACACTTGAGGCTTCAAGCAGCAGACCTGCGAAGGAAGGATAGTGTTATGATCAACCATCTTCAGACGCTTCGCCAGAGGGTCGAAGTTATGGACGCCTTGCCTTCCCGGAAAAGAGAGTGGGTCTTAACTCAGGCTGCCTTCGACGCTTTGCTGTCTTTGCTCGACGCCGATGATCGCGAGCGGGCCGCGGAGCAATACGAGCGCCTCCGGCGCAAGCTGGAAAAGTTTTTCGAGTGGCGCGACGCGGAGAATCCTTCCGCCGAGGCAGACGAGACGCTTAACCGCGTGGCCCGGAAAGCCATTGAGGGCGAGTCGATCCGCGACCTCAACAACTATTGCCTCGGAGTGGCGCGCCTGCTCCTGAAGGAGTCTTTTAAGCAAAAGGCGCGGCAGCAGCGCGCGCGCGCACAATTTCCTCAACCTTCCCGCGCCGAACCATTTTTCGACGAAGCGGACGCCCGCCTCGAATGTTTCGAGACGTGCCTGCAACAGCTTACGGCCGAGAATCGCGAATTGATCATGGCCTATTACCAAGATGAAAAACGCACCCACATCGAGCAGCGCAAGGAACTCGCCACCGCATTGGGTATCCCGCTCAACGCCCTGAGAATCCGCGCTCACCGGATCAGGGCGCAACTCGAAGAATGCGTCCGCGAATGCCTTGCGCGGCAAACCGGCAGTTGAAATGTTTCTGGCCTGCCGGCCACTTCTATTCGAGAAGGAACCGCCGGCCGTCATGGTTGGCGGAAGTGTCATCGTGGCTGGCAAAACTAACCAACTTTTCGACCTTTGGCCGCGCGGGCTGCGGCAGGCTGCTCGCCGCGGCGGCGTGCTCGCCGTCAGCCTGCTGTTGCTTGGCGGGGTAGTCACTCAGACGACGCACGCCCGGCGTCTCCCGCCGTCCGTGCCACAGCGGGAGGCCGCCCCGGATTTGTCTCTCAGGCAGGACGAGAAAGAAGTGCGGACGCTCGATTCGTCGAGCCCGCCAATTGAAAGAGAACTGGCGGGAAACGAAACTCACACTTATCAGATCAGTCTGACCTCCGGCCAGTTTCTCCGTATCAGCGTCGATCAACGCGGCATCGACTTGGCGGTGACGCTGTTCGCGCCTGATGGTCAGATGATGACGGAAGTTGACAGTCCGAACGGCACACAGGGTTTGGAACCAATCTCGCTGGGGGCGGAGGTATCGGGGCTTTACCGTTTGGTGGTGCGCCCGCTAGATAAGGGTGTGCCCGCCGGGCGCTACGAGGTGAAGATCGAGGAACTGCGAAGCGCCACGCCGCAAGACGGCGACCGTATTGCCGCCGAGAAGGCTTACGGTGAGGCCGTGCGGCTACGGAAGCAGGGGACAGTCGAATCACGGCAGAGGGCGGTCGAGAAGCACAGGGAGGCGTTTCAACTCTGGCGCGCCGCCGGAGAGCGCCGCCGGGAAGCGGGCGCGCTCTTCAGCCTGTGCGTCGCCTATTCGCGGTTAGAGGAATATCAGAAAGGGCTGGACTGTCACCAGCAAGCGCTCCTGCTGTGGCGCGCTCTCGGAGATCGTCGGTCGGAAGCGAACACCCTTAACCGAATCGGCAGATACCACGAAATTCTCAGCGATAAACAGAGCGCGCTTGAGTATTTTAATCAGGCGCTCGTGCTCTATCGCGTTGTGGGCGACCGGCGCGGCGAGGCCCGCACGCTTAATAATTTAGGGGCTGCGATTAACTTGCTGGATGAAAAGCAGAAAGCGATTGACTACCTCAATCAATCGCTTCTGATCAATCAGGAATTGGGTGATCGGCGCGGGGAAGCCGAGACGCTCCACAACATCGGTGACATCTACAAGGTGTTGAGCGAATACCAGCAGGCGTTGAGGTATTACAACCAAGCGCTGGCTTTTTGGCGTGATGTCAGCAATCCCTCGGGAGAAGCCTACGCGCTCAATTACGTCGGCGAAATGTATCAAGAGTTAGGCGAGCATCAGCAAGCGCTCGACACTTACAACCAATCGCTCGCGCTCTGGCGACGCGCCGGAGACCGCCGGGGAGAAGCCTACACGCTGCACAACCTCGGCCAAAACTACGGATCGTTAGGCGATTATCGGCAGGCGGTCGAGTATTTCAACCGGGCCGTCCTCCTCCACCGTGAAGCCGGGAATCGTCAGGGAGAGGCTTATACGCTGCACTACGCGGGCGAAGCCTACATCTCGCTGGGCGAGTGGCGGCAGGCGCTCGACGTGTATACCAACGCGCTCCGCCTCCGCCGGTCGGTCGGCGAGCGACGCGGAGAAGGCTACGATCTTCACAACATCGGAACCATCTACCGCGCTCTGGGCGACAAGCCGAGGGCGCTCGATTACTTTGCTCAGTCCCTCTCGATCCGGCGCGCGCTCAGGGATCAGAGCGGCGAGGCCGCGACGCTCTATGAGATCGCCCTCACCGAGCGCGACGCCGGCGATCTAGCCGCCGCACAGTCGCACATTGAAGCGGCGCTCGCCATCACCGAATCAGTCCGCACCAAGATCGCCGCTCAAGAGCTACGCACGTCTTACCGCGCGACAGTCCAAAACTATTACGAGTTTTACACCGAGCTACTG
>JACCRA010000655.1 GCA_013813825.1 Pyrinomonadaceae bacterium
CCATCCGGGCGTAGCCAGACAGCGCGACGGCGGGGATGAAACCACCTTCCCGTGATTCCTTCTCTCTCACTTTCCTGATCAGTGAATAGCCGTCCTCCCCCGGCAGGCCGAGGTCGCTGACCAGCACGTGGGGCCGCCATCCCTCAATTAGACTTAACGCTTCCGCCGTAGAACCGACCGCTTTGACTTCGGCGCCGCACTGCCCAAACACCATCGCCAGCATGGCAAGCGTGTCCTCCTCGTCCTCGACGATCAGTAAACGGAGTCCCCCAAACGTCGGGTAGCCATCAACCGACTTGCCCTCGGCGGGGCGGGGGAAGAGATGCGCCGACGCGCCGACCAGCACGTCGGCCTCTTGGTGTTGTCCATTCACCGGGAGGCTGACGGTGAAGGTCGCCCCCTCGCCTTCGCTCGCGGCGCTGACGGTTCCCCCGTGCAACTCCACGAGGTGGCGCACGATTGCCAGTCCGAGTCCCAGCCCGCCGTGCTTCCTAGTGGTGGAACTGTCGGCCTGACGGAAACGTTCGAAGATGTGGGGTAGGAAGGCGGGGCTGATCCCCGCCCCGTTGTCCCTGACAATAAGGCGCACGTCCCCCCCGGCACGTTCGAGACGCACTTCGATGCGCCCGCCCTGCGGCGTGAACTTGACGGCGTTCGCGAGCAGGTTCCAGGCGATCTGTCGGAGGCGATCCGGGTCTGCCGTGGCCGTCCCGACTTGCGGGTCGAGCGAACACGCGAGGGCGATGCCTTTGGCCTGAGCCGCCGGGCGGATCGTCTCGACCGCCGCGACGACGACGAGGGACGGGTCAGTCGTTTGCATGTTGAGGCGTATCTTGCCGGTGATGATGCGCGACACGTCGAGGATGTCTTCGATGATCTGCGCTTGCGCCCCGGCGTTACGTTCGATCACCTCAAGGGCATGGGCCGTGGTCTCGGCGTCGAATCGGCCAGAGCGGAGCATGTTCGCCCACCCGACCACCGCCGTCAGCGGCGTGCGCAGTTCGTGCGAGACGGTCGCGAGAAATTCGTCCTTGGCGCGGTTGGCCGCCTCGGCCTCCCTCCGGGCCTCCCGCTCGCGGGCCAGCGCCTGCCTGCGCTCGGTCACGTCATGTGCCATGCCCCGCACGATGGGGGCCTCGACGCCCTCGGTGCGCAGCGTGTTGTGGTACTCCCAGACCCTCCTCTCCCCACACGTCGTTCGCACCTGCATGACGCCCTTAGCGAAGCCATCCCTTTTGATCTTCCGGACGTATTCGTCGAACTCGTCGCGGTATTCGGGCGCTAATCCGTCACGGATGTTCATCCCGACGAGGGAACTCTGCTCGTACCCTAGAATCCGCGACGCCCACGGGTTCACCGAGAGGATGCGCCCTTCGAGGTCGTGTGTGCAGATCAACTCGTGGCTGTTCTCGACCAGGTCGCGGTAACGATCCTCGCTCTCGCGCAGCGCCTGCTCGGCGAGTTTGCGCTCGGTGATGTCGCGCAGGATGCTCAGGTTAAGGCCGGGCGCGAAACGACTGGCGGTGTACTGGGCGACGCGACGCGCCCCGTCTGGGCGCACGAAGGAGAACTCTCCGGTTTCATTCTCTTTCTGGCGGTAGACTTGGTAGCGTATGGCCGCGTCGGGCGAGGTCGTCGTCGTCAAATCGGAGACGTTCATGCGTAGCAACTGTTCGCGGGGATAGCCCAGCAATTCACAGGCGGACTCGTTGACTTGGAGGTAGTTCCCGGCGTCGTCGGCGATCACGATGGCGTCCCTGCTGTTTTCAAAGAGCAGGCGGAACTGCTCTTCGCTCTCGCGTAGCGACTCCTCGGCCCGCTTCTGATAGGTGATGTCCTCGTGAACGAGCACCACCTCGCTGACTCGCCCAAGTGCGTCTTTGACTGGGTGGATGAAGGCGCGTACCCAGCGGCGCGGGTCGCGGTGCCTCGTGATGTTCGGAATCGTCTCATCAGGGTCGTAGAGCGCCACCGGAATCACGGTCGCCTCCCCGGCAAAGCCCTGCTCGATGTAAGGCATAACGCCCTTGGCGACGAGTTGCGGGTCTTGGAGGACGTTGTAGTCCCCTATCTGGTCGAGCGTCACCCCCCAGAGTTCCTCCCAGGCACGGTTGACGCGTAGCGTCCGCCCATCGGGCGCGAAGACCTGAATACTCTGCGGCGACTGCTCGAACATGGAGCGGAACAGACCCAGACCCTCAACCCGGTCGCCGACATTTAGCTCTTCACTCTTCATCTCGCGAGCCGTCCTGTACAGATGTGTTGGCGGGATAAGTCAACCTCGAATCGAGTGTGACTGGTAGTAAAAGCGGAACCGTCCGCCAAAGGGGCGGGGGACGCCCCTAGACATTGTAAAGGAGGTGGACCGGGTTTCCTAGCACACGCCCGCGTGTGCGCCCCCGCACAGCGGATCGTTTCGAGGCTCGGGGACAGTCAGTATGAGAACAGGCGCAGCGGCCCAAGTCGCTGCGCCTGTTCCCACCACCCGCTCTATGGGTAGTGGGCTAGTTTGAAAATGACCACCAGCTTTTACCGGCCTCACAATTTCAAACTACCCCACTACCTCGATCTGAGGCGTTTCATGCTCTATCGCCATCATAAGCTATAATTAAAAAGAGATATGTGGAACGGGCTTAAGTGACTTTACCCTGAGGTTTCGTGGCAGTGGCACTGGCAAATGATCTGAATCGCATGACGGACGAGCAACTGCTCGAAATGCGCCTTTGTGATCTGCCTCTGAGCATCGAAGGCACGCCCTTAGAACATCGCGTGGCCTGGCTCTACGAAGAGATTGTTGCGCGTGGCTTGCGGTTTAACCCTCACGTTTGGCTATCCGAAGAATGGTTTACGCCCGATGAAGTCCCAGGCTTCGCGATCCCTTTCTACTTGGCCCATCCGCGATTGGCTAAACTTGAGCGCGCACAGATGTTCGAAGTTGAAGGCGGTACTAAGAGGGAATGTCTCCGCATTATGCGGCATGAGGCGGGTCACGCCATAGATAATGCGTTTCGCCTTCATGGCAGAAGACGCTATCGTGAATTATTCGGTTCATTCAAGCGCCCTTATCCTGACTGGTATAAGCCCGAACCTAACAGCCGCGACTACGTCCTGCACCTTCCGGCATGGTACGCCCAAGCGCATCCCGCCGAAGACTTCGCGGAGACCTTTGCCGTCTGGCTTGCGCCTAGAGGGTGTTGGAGGCGGCACTACACGGGCTGGCCCGCGCTCAACAAGTTAAAGTATGTCGATGAGGTGATGAGCGAACTCGCGGGGAAGTCCCCGGTCAACAAATCGCGCGTAAGGGCCGAAGACTTGCCGGAGATCGAAATAACTCTGCGCGAACATTACCGCAACAAGAAGAAGCATTACGCTTTTCAGTGGCCGCCCAATTACGACCGCGACCTGCTCCGCATCTTCTCCTCCGAACCGCGTCACGAGTCCTGTCCGAGTGCGGTCAGCTTTCTCCGGCGTCATCGCCGCGAACTCTGCCACGAAGTCGCGGAAGGAGCCGGGGCGCACAACTACGCCATCGATCAGAAACTTTCGCACATGACTAATCGCTGCCGGGAGTTGAACCTGCGGGTGTGCCTGACGCCGGAACACATCCGGCAGAAAGTGCTTGTCTTGTTAACGGTTCAGACCATGAATGGAATCTATTCCGGTTATCACAGGATTGCATTGTGAGACGTAAAATCAAAAGAAAACTTCGCGTCATTGTGCTCGTGCAAACTAACCTGATTCCGCCAGACACCTTGGACGGCGTCGAGAACAAAGAGAAAGAACTCTGGCGCACTGAATATGACGTGGTCTCCACCCTACGCGGGATGGGGCACGAAGTCTGGCCTGTCGAAGTACGAAGCGATCTCGGTGTCATTCGGGAAGCCATCGAAGAGCACAAGCCCCACGTGGCATTCAACCTGCTCGAAGAATTCGACGGCTACCCCCTCTTCGACCAGCATATGGTCAGCTATCTTGAACTGAAAAAGCAAAATTATACGGGCTGCAACCCGCTCGGATTAACACTAACGCACGACAAGACTCTGACGAAGAAGATTCTCGCCTATCACCGCATCCAGGTGCCGCGCTTCGCCGTCTTCAGGCTGAACCGCAAAGTCCGGCGGCCAAATCGGCTGAGGTTCCCGCTGTTCGTCAAATCGGTGAGCGATGAAGGTTCGGTCGGAATCTCCCAAGCGTCTATCGTGCGTGACGATGAAAAGCTGAAGGAACGCGTGGAGTTCATCCACCGTCAGAATCAGACGCATGCGTTAGTCGAAGAATATATCGAGGGGCGCGAGATCTATGTCGGCGTCATCGGGAATCTGAAGCTCCAGGCTTATACGCCTTGGGAGCTCGTGATGACTAACCTGCCCGAAGGCTCGCAAAATATTGCGACCGGTAAAGCCAAATGGGACGTCGAGTATCAAAAGAAGATCGGCCTCGTTACGCAGCCGGCGAAGCTCGAGCCTCAGTTAAGAATAGAATTCGAGCGTCTCTCAAAACGCATCTACCGGATACTCGGTCTGAGCGGGTATGCGCGGATCGACTACCGGTTTACACAGCATGGCCGCCTGTATGTACTCGAAGTGAATCCTAATCCCCAGATAGCGCACAACGAAGACTTTGCCGACTCTGCGGAACACTGCGGCGTGAAGTATCAAGCCTTGCTGCAAAAGATCATGACGCTGGGGATGAGTTATGACCCGATGGGATAATCGGGAGATGCCACGTTCAGGATTTGTCTGGACCAAGTGCAGCAAGGCTACAGAATCAAGTTGAGAAATAACAGGAAGCCAGCTCAAATCGGCAGATTTACTTGTGACGCCTTTGTGACATGACCAACGAGAAATGGCCTAATAGTAGATAATACCAAACGGAAATAGCGATTGTGTGTACATGCGTTGTTGCCAGTTCCCTCTGAACTGCTTCGGCAGTTGACCGGGATCCGAGATTGCGCTGCTTTCACTCGTTGGAAGCAGCGCAGTTTCGTTTTATGAGCAAGAATCCAAAACTCTGTGGGAGTGAGGAGTGAAGCAGGAAACTAGATGTAGGTCGTGACTTGATTAATATAAGCTCCGGACTTGGTTCGACCATCCGACAGAGTATTCTATGTCAACCGCTTTTCAATTAACGGTACGCATAAGCTTGGTCGAAGTACATTCCGCTTATGTTTTCTTGTAACTGTATGGTCCCCAAATGCCCCGCCGAGCCACTTTCGAAAGGTGACAGACCACCCCTCGAATGTCGTAAATTGTAATGTCGGTAAATAATCAGAGGCGGCCGTTACTGCGGCACGGGAGCGACTGGTTTGAAATTCTTACGCGCACGCGCTGTCAGCCACGCTGGCAGAGTTATCTAAATCAATAATGGTGAGCAAAGGCGTGCCGCCTAACGACTCATTTAACCCGAAGCCTCCGCTCTTACCTTACCTGCAAACTTTTTGCCACTTAAAATGACAATGTTTTTTTGCGTTCGCGGCGCGCGAACAAAGCGGCGGGCGCGGGCGTATAGAGTCGCACGGAGGTTGAAAGAGAAACGATGCGTGAACCAATGTTGGCAGGAAGTCTGAGCCTGATCGTGCCCGGCGTCGGGCAGTTTTATAACGGCCAAATTTTAGCGGGCGTGATCTGGATGCTCGCCCTTGTGACAATTATTCCGGGTTTCTGGCTTGGAACAGGCGGCATCCTCGGCCTGCTCTGCCACGTGATTGCGGCTTACACCGCCTACAACTACGCGAAGGCGCATCCCGTGCGCGTGTAAAAAGCCGTCGAGCTTCACTAATAAGTTTTCCAAGTGCGAAGGGGCGCGAGCCGATTATTGGCTCGCGCCCCTTCGCGTGTTCATTGAGACTGCCAAAGTGATAACGCTTACGGTTTCGGATGGTCGCCTTTTTTGTTTGGTGGGGGCGCGGCTCGTGGGAGGTCGCCATCGTTCAGCTTGGGGGGCGCGTCGGAATTTTGTAGTTTGGGTTTGGCGCGGCGTTGGAGAGCGGGTGGTAGTTTCGGGCGCGGGAGGTTGATGGTGTTGACGGCATCGGTGCGGCGAAGAATCGCGCCGCCGCGCCCGGCGACCCACGCGGCCGAGCCGCCGCGATAAGCGACCGCGTAGAGCGGCACGCTGGTCGCGCTTGAAAGCACGTCCCATCGCTCGCCGCCGTTTCGTGTTTGCAGCACGCGTCCTTGATCGCCGACGGCGAGCGCATCGTTCGGCCCCGCCAGCGCGACCGCGTAGAGGTTCAGCGTGACGCCGCTCTCCTGATCCTTCCACGTCCGGCCGCCATCGTCAGTCCGCAGTGTCAATCCTTTCTCGCCGACGATGAAACCGCGGCGGGCATCGGCGAACGTCACATCGTAGAGCCATTCCTTGCCGCTCGAATTACTGAACGACCAACTCTCGCCGCCATCTGCGGTGCGTAAAATTAGTCCCTGCGAGCCGACGGCGACGGCGTGCCGTTCGTCCGCGTAGGCCACGCTTTCGAGCCAGCCGATAGTGTTCGTGCGGCGCAGTTTCCAAGTCTGTCCCGCGTCGTCGCTCGCCAACACGGCCCCACCCGCGCCGACCGCGAGGCCGCGCCGCTCGTCGATAAAATGCACGCCGAAGAGATCAGTCTTCGCATCCGACTCGGCCTTCCCCCACGTTAAGCCGCCGTCAGTTGATCTTAAGATCGTGGCGCGCTCGCCGACCGCCCAACCGTTTTTCTCGTCGATGAAAAAGATGCTATTGAGACGCGCTTCCGTGCCGGAAAGGCGGATCGTCCAACGCTTACCGCCTGAAGCAGTGGATAGAATTTTCCCACGTGCGCCGACCGCCCAGCCGCGCGCGGCGTCGAGAAAAAAGATGTCGGCCAGATCGTCGCGCCCGCCTTCGGTCAGCCGCCGCCATTCAAAGCCGCCATCGTCGGTGCGGAGAATCAATCCGTCGCGCCCGGCTGCCCAGCCGGTGTTCTCATCGGCGAAATGGACGGCGGCGAGCCGGGGCCGGGTCTTGACGCTGATCGGTAGCCACGTCTGGCCGCCATCGGCGGTCGTCAACACCGCGCCGTCATCGCCCGTCGCCCATCCGTGCTGCTCGTCCATGAAATAGACCGACAGCAGATCAACTGGCTGGTAAATTTCGACTCGCGACCACGTCTGGCCGCCGTCCGTCGTCCGCCAGATGTTCCCGCCGTAACCGACCGCGATGGCCTGCTTGGTCCCCTTGATGAAGGCCACGCCGGTCAGTGGCAGATTATCCCCCGGCGACGACTCGGCGGCTGCGGCCGCCAGCGTCGCCGTTTGGTTCTGCCACGTCTGCCCGCCGTCGGCGGTGATTAGCAGCGTGCCGCGCTCGCCCACCGCGATGCCCGTTTGCGGGTCGGCGAACGCGACGGAAAGAAGGTGCGCGTTGACGTCCGACTGCTGCGCGCGCCACGTCAACCCGCCGTCGCCAGTGGCGATGACACGCCCGTAAGTGCCGACCGCCCACCCGTGCTGTAACTCCTCGCCCGCGAACGTGACGTGGTAGAGATGATCCTTCACGCCCGTCGGCCTGAGCAGCCACCGCCCGCCGCCGTTCTCCGTCGTCAACACCGCGCCCCGCGCCCCGACCGCGACGGCCGATTTCGCATCTTTCACAAACAGCCCGTAGAGCGTCGCCACCGCCGGCGATGCTTGGTTCTCCCACTCGAACCCGCCGTCGTCCGACCGCAACAGCGCCCCGCTCGATCCGACCGCCCACCCGTGCCGCTTATCCGCCGCGAACCGCACCGCATGAATCGCATTCCCCTGCGGCAAAGGGTTCTGCCACAACCACCCGCGCCCCTGCGCCCGCACAACGCCGGGCAGACCCATAGCACCGCAGCACGCCAGCCAGAAGGCGGCGAGAGCGAGCCGGCGCACGATGGTCGAAACAGGTAATAGCATCAATTCGTGAATGCGCGAGTTAGCGCACTCTCTTCAGTACTTGTTGGGATCGTCAGTCGAAAGTTTTTCCGCCGCGCCAGCAGTTATTAACTCGGCGTCGGCGGCAACTAGCGTGAGGGGAGAGAGCCTCAGCGGCGGGCGCTGTTTGACGAGGGCACTGCTGTCAAGAAAATATGCCGCCACCTGCTACCAGCGCTCCTCAATGATCATTTCGGAGAGGGGCTGTCCTGTGACCATATTCGGCTCCCACTCTTCGTCATCTCCATCTTCCCCGTTGGAACGATTAACCGGAGCAATGATGCCCTTCGCGGCCAAATAAGCCTCGAACTCGTCTTCGGTCATCGCCGGGCCGGACTTTGCGAGCAGGGAATCGAGCAGTGCCCGAAGTTGCTGTAACTCGACAGGAGACAGCGTCCTTGCTTCCTCAATTGCTTTTTCCAAAGTGGCGCTCATCGCTGCCACCTTTCTTTTTGAAGACACAAGCAAAACTCAGCAATCGCTTCGCCCAAGTGTCCAAACTTTACGACTTATGATGGTAACAGTCCGGGGAATAATAATCAGGGTTAACTCGCGCTCCCGACCGTCTCCGCCGCTTCGCGCAGCACCGCTTCGTCGGCGTGGCCGAGGGTGGCGATGCGGCGGGCAGCTTTATCTACTGCTTCCTGCGCGTGGTGGCCGGCGTGGCCTTTGAGCCAGCGCCATTCGATGCGGTGGGCGCTGGCCGCTTTGTCCAGCCGCGCCCACCATTCGTGATTCGACTTGCGGCGGAAACGCCCGCACATCGTCTCGACGACGTAGCGCGAATCCGTGTGGACGACGACGCGGCACGGCTCGCGCAAAGTTTCCAGACCCAGCGCGGCGGCGGCGATCTCGGCCTGCTGATTCGTCGCCGTGCCCAAGTACAGCCCGACCGCGCGCCACAAATCGCGGTAGTTCAACAACGCGACCGCCGCCGCCCGCGTCTCCGCCTGCCCGTTGCCCAGACTCGACCCGTCGCTGTAGATGACGATCTCTTTTAAGGAATGAGGGATAAGGGATAAGGGATGAATCAGAGAAGCTTCATCCTCATTCGTACTTTGTTCCACGCGGATCGCCGTTCTGCTCCGCTGGCGCTCGCGCTTTTCTTCATCCATCACCCTTCAGCCCTCGTCCCTTCCTGTTCATCCCTCATCCCTCCGCCCTCATCCTTTTCTATTGTGATGACGTGATCGACCGTCTCCTCGAAAGTGTCGTCGTGGGAGATGACGAAGAGTTGATCGAAGTGGCGGACTTGGCCGATCTGCTGCGCGAGGCGATCGCGGCGCTCGGCGTCCATGTTGACCGTCGGCTCGTCGAAGAAGGCGACGCGGATGTCCGAGAGTTGTTTGAGCAGAGCGAGCCGCACTGAGAGCGCCGCGACTATCTGCTCGCCGCCAGAGAGGCTGACGAACGGGCGTTCATAGCCGCCTTCTTCGAGCAGAATCTCGTATTCTTTCGACCAGCGCAATGCGCGGCCCGCCTCGCCTGTAATCTCGCGGAACAGTTGGTTGGCTTCAATCGAGATATTGTACAGGTAGCTCTCGGTGACGAGCGGGCCGGCCTTTTTGAGTGTGTCGCGCACAAAGTCGGTGGTTTCGGTCAGCGTTCTGAGATGTTCTTCCTTGAGCTTTTCTTCGCGCCACGCGGCGCGCACTTCATCGAGCCGTTGGATGTCGGCGGCGAGTTTTTCGACGCTCGCGCGCGCGGTTTCAAGCTGTGCCGCCGTCTTGGCCGCGTCCTGCTGCAACAGCGCCAGTTGGCCGCGCTCAAGTTGATGACGCTCGCGGTCGTAACTGGCGACGGCGCGGTCGTAACTGACGCGCGCTTCTTCGGCGGCGTCGGCGGCGCGCGTCGCCGTCTCAGTTGCCGCTTGCGCTTCCGCCTCGCGCGCGGGCAGGGTCTCGGCGAGGGCGGCACTCGCCAAGTGGTCTTGATGCGCCGCCGCCGTGCGCTCTCGCTCGGCCGTCGCCGTGTTCCACTGCGCGTCCAATTCGCGGAAGCGTTCAAGCTCCGCTTCGCGAGCCAGTCGCTCTTGTTGGCGCCCGGCGAGCGCGGCGCGGGCCGCCGCGACTTCAGGCTTGAGGGAATCAGAGCGCGCGGCCTCGCCTTGCAGCGCGGCGGCGCGCCCGCGCGGATCGTTCAAGTCGCGCAGGCGATGTTCCGCGTCACGGGTCGCTTCGCTGAGCGATTCGACGGCTCCCGCGACCGCCGCCAACTCGTCGCGCTCTTCGCGCTTGCGCTTGCCCTCTTCCTCGATCTCTTTGAGACGCGCGCGCAGGGGACCAATCTCGGCATAACGCTTGGCCGCTTCGCGCGCGCTCAGAAGCGAGCCGTCGATGCCGAGTTTTTGCGCTTGCAACTGATCCAGCAATGCCTTGTCGGCACCGGAGAGTTTGGCGAGTTCCGCTTGGACGGCGACAAGCCGCTCTTCGTGTTGGGCAAGAAGTTGTCCCTCGGCTTCGATTCGCGTTTGCTCGCGTGCCAGTTGCGCGGCGGCGTTCACGGCGTCGCGGGCGCGGCGGACGGCTTCGGTGATCCGCCGGCTTTCAGTTTCCAACGTCGCCAACTGCGCGCGGCCGGCGGTGGCATGCTCCGTAAAATAATTGTCGAGCGTCTGCTTTTCGCCGAAGCTCGTGCAGCGTTCGCCCATGATCGGGCAGAGGCCGTTCTTGGCTTGCGCGCGGATGCGCTCGTCGTGCTCGACGGCGGCGCGCAGGCGTGCGGCCTGCGCGGACAGTTCGCGCTCGCGCGCTTCCAACTCGGGAGCTTGCTCGGCTCCGGCGGCGTCCTTGCTGAACTGTTTGATCTCGCGTTCGAGTGCCGTCACGCTGCGGCGGACGCGCTCGACTTCGCGTGCCTGTGCTTCGCGCTGCTTTTCCAGATGTCGTCGCGAAGTGAAATCCTTCTCGGCTTGACTGAGGCGAGTTTCGTTTTCAAGTTTTTCGCTCTCCAACCCGGCGACTTCCTGCTCCGCGTTTTGCGCTTTGTCAGCCGCGCGCACGCGCTCCTTAGTTTGAGTGTGTAGCGCGCGCAACTCTTCCAGTTCGCGGTCAATCCGCTGCAAGCGCGCTTGCGCCGCACGCGCCTGCGCCAGCAGATCGCGGAGCCGCTCGCGCTCTTTTTCCAGTTCCTGCTGTTGACCGATCTCCTGCTCTAATTCGACGAGTGATTGACGCGCCCGCTCCGCCCGTTCCAGCGCGTCCGTCAGGCGTTGCAGTTCGTGCCCGGCCATGTCGGCCAGCCGCGCCGCGCGGTTCGCTTCGTCGCGCGCTTTTTCGCGCTCGGCGCGCTCTGTCTCCAACGCCCGCAACTGCTTTTGCGCCGCGAGGTGCGCCGCGAAGTCGGCGGCTGTCGCTTGCTGCCGCTCGCGTGCGCGCACGGCGACGGCGAGCGCGTTTTGCAGATCGGAGAGGCGTTGCGCGGCGGCCGTGCGCTCGACCGCGAGGCGCTGTGCGGCGGCCTGTGCTTCGTTCGCCAGCCGCTCGGCCGCGTCCATCTCTCGTGTGACGCGCTCGCGCTCCGTCGCCTCGTGCCGTAACTGCGCGAGCGTCCCCGTCAATTCCGAAACTCGGTTGGCGGCGGCCTCATGTTCTGAAGTCAGTTCGTCGTAGCGCGCGAGTTGCCCTTCGGCGTTGGCGATCCGCTTGTGCGCTTCAAGCGCGCGCTCGTTGATTAGCCGAATCGTGTCGCGCAGGCGCTCCGCGCCTTTGATGTATTCCTCAACCTTGAGGAGCGGATCGAAAGCGGCCTTGCGCTGCTCCTTAGTCTTCAAGAAGTCGGAGGTCAGAGTGCCCTGCGGGACGCCGACGGCCGACTTGAACAAAGCGGCCATGTCTGTCCCCGGCTCGATGCTGAGGTGCTGCCGGAGGAAGGCCGACACATCCGCCTTCTTTTCGTGGAGCTTCGCATTGAGCGCCGGATCATAGACGTAATAACCATTGCCGGTGTCGCGGTAGATGGTGTACTGCCGCTGGTCCAGATCGCTCAGGAACGAGACGCGCACCCAACCCTTCTTCGCGCCGCGCCGCAGAAAGTCGTTCTTGCTGTAATCGAGCGCATCGAAGAGCGCCCACGCGATGGCTTCGAGAATGGTCGTCTTGCCCGCGCCGTTGCG
>JACCRA010000661.1 GCA_013813825.1 Pyrinomonadaceae bacterium
CACCAGAGCCACATGGCGCGGTGGATGCGGCGCGTCCTCGGGGTTTCGCCTTCGTCCGTGGTCAGCAACTCTCGCGCACGGTGAGTTGCGGGAAGGTCACGCCTCCAACCACGCCGCCGCGCTAATGTCGTTCATCGCGGACACCGCAAGGTACTTCGGGTAAAGACGACTGGTTTAAATAAGAAGCGCCTCCACGTAAAAAGATGCAGGCACTTCCTCAAAAGTGGCGGAGCCGACGGGGCTCGAGCCCGCGACCTCCGGCTGATTACATTGCTGACATGTTAGTACCCCGACTTGGCGCGTTGTTGGCGTGATGATGTGACAAGAATTACCGAGATGGGCTATGCTTTGACGACCGCCGAGTGTTTGAAATCTCAGCAATTCTTACGTGATACGTTTTAAGCGGAGAGGGTGGAGCGGACTCGAAAACCGGAGTGGTCGAAAGGCCACCGTGGGTTCGAATCCCACCCTCTCCGCTCGAATCTAAGGCTGAAGTAGGAAGGCGGAAGGGTGAAGAATGATGACTTAAGGGAGAGGATGAAGGCGTTCGCTTTGCGAGTCATCAAGTTGTATGGAGCGTTGCCATAGAGCGTTGAGTCGCACACGCTCGGCAAGCAAATTCTCCGTTCTGGAACGTCCGTCGGGGCGCATTATCGCGAGGCGCAACGAGCCAAGTCTGACGCTGACTGCATCAGCAAAATCGATGGCGCTTTGCAAGAGTTAGACGAGACCGCATACTGGTTGGAGTTGCTGAGCGAGTCGGAAATCTTCAACGCCTCAAGCCGCCCCACGCGGAGGCCGAGGAACTGACCAAGATTTTGGTGACTATCGCCAAACAAGTTAAGCAAAGAACGAAGACCGGCCAGAAGGAATAGCGAAAGCATCGTTACCACACTTTCATCCTTCCGCCTTCCGCCTTCATCCTTGCTTTTGGAGAGGTGCAAGAGTGGTTGAATTGGCAGCACTGGAAATGCTGTGTACGGGGAACCGTACCGTGGGTTCGAATCCCACCCTCTCCGCCAGTTATGAAGCTGGTGAACGCGGAATGATGAGTGAGAAATACAGGGCTTCGAACGCCTTTTGCTCTCAATCATCATTCCGCTTTCATCGTTTACGGCGGACTTCGCGGAGGCGAGTGGCGGTCATGTTGAAAACCAACTTTATCTGCCTGCTTGCGGCTGGCCTACTCGTCGGCGTCGTGCCTGCCGCTACGGCGGCGGGGGGCGGCGCGGTTCCCGCGGCGGTGCAGCGCGGTAGTAAAAAGCAACCTGCGGCGGTCGTCTGCCCCGATCCGACCATGCCGTGCAAAACGACTTTCGAGTTTCGCCCGCACCAGTTACCCTTTCGCCTGCCTGCCAACGCCGTCATTTTCGACACCGAGCAGTTCTACGCCATCGTCCTGAAGAGTGTGCGCGACGAGGCGGAGGGCTGTGCCGACTTCATTCCAGAAGCCGAGCGTCTTCAAGCGCAGGCGTTATTTCCGCGCTACAAGGTTTTTAGTTCGCGGTGTTACGACCCGGAAGAGTTGTATTACACGAACGTCGCGCCGAAGCAGCAGTTCATGGCCGTCTATGCAGGGCGGACGCGGGCCGAGGCCGGGCGGATGCTCGCCAAAGTGAAAGCGACGGGTAGCTTCCCCGGCGCTAATTTGCGCCGGATGCGAACCGGTTTTAACGGCACTTGAAAGTTTGCCCCGCTCGTAGTGACGGTGCTCGCGTCTCTTCGGTCCTGCCCTGATGCTCAAGCCTTTCCTGCGTCCCAATCTGGACCTTCTGTTCGTTGGATTCAACCCGCACCCGTACAGTTGGGAACGCGGCCGGTATTACGCCCACGGGAGTTTGTGGCGCATCCTCCGCAAGTCGGGACTCGCGCCGGACATCCGCGACGATTCACAACTCTTCGATCATAACTTCGGGATCACGGATTTGGTTCACGACCGCCCGACGCGCGAGGCGAAAGAGATCAGCGACGATGATTATGCCCGTGCCGCAGTGCGCCTGCGCCGGCAACTCGCGCGCTTGTGTCCGCGCGTCGTCTGCTTTACTGGCAAGGACGTGTATCGACATTTCGCCGGGCTGAAACGGAGCGCAATTGTCGAGTACGGCCTGCAAAGTGAAGGCTTCAAGAATTCGTGGTTATTCGTCGCGCCGTTTCCGTCGCACAAGTGGCTGACGGACGCCGAAAAGGCGCGACATTACGCTGGCGTGTTGCCGCTCCTGAAGTCTCCACGGGCGGTTGCCAACGCGAAGCTAAACGGTTAAAGTCTCGTCTCGCGGCAATCGTCGGTTGCGGTTCGCCGCCCTCGATCTTTTCTTAACTTATCAGACTTCGGGCTCCGCACAACGCTCGCCTCGCGAACTCCGCCAGGCCGGGAACGGAGCAACGGTAGCGACGGCTGCGTGTGTTGCGGGTCGGTCCGGAGTCTGGCCACTTCCTCAAAAAGAGTTGCCGCTCTGGTCGCGACACTCAAGGTTGCCGAAGCGCGCACAGTTGGAGCACAATCCAACCGCGCCGCCACTACCTTGATGATTGATCGCACGCGTGGCAACTCTTTTTCCGTTTATGAAAGTCCACATCAAAAAATTGGATCACCTGCAACTCTGCATCCCTCCGGGGACGGAACAGCAGGCGCGGGAGTTTTACGGCAAACTGCTCGGCCTCGAAGAGATCGAAAAGCCGGGACCACTGAAAGCGCGCGGCGGGATGTGGTTTCAGCTCGCCGATATTCAACTGCACATCGGCGTCGAAGATTATCACAGCAAGTCGAAGCGTCATCCCGCGTTTGAAGTCGAGAACATCGAAACCGTCCGCGCCTACCTCGAAGCGAACGGCGTGCCGACGCGCGACGAAATTCAACTCGCCGGCGTCAAGCGTTTCTCCTTCTTCGATCCCTTCGCCAACCGCATCGAGTTTTTAGAAAAGTTCACAAGCTGAAAACTGAGAACTGAATACTGAGAACTGTCTATGGCCTACCAAGTCATCGCACGCAAATGGCGACCGCAGATGTTCGAGGAAGTGACAGGCCAAGAGCCGATCACGCGCACGCTGCGCGGCGCGATTGAGCACGAGCGGTTGCACCACGCTTATCTCTTCTCCGGCGCGCGCGGCGTGGGAAAGACGACGACGGCGCGACTGCTGGCGAAGGCTTTGAACTGCCACAAATTTCAGTGCCCGACAGTCGCGCCGTGCAAGACGACCGATGCGGATCAATGTTCGTCATGCCGCGAGATTGCGGAGGGGCGCTCGATTGACGTGTTGGAAATTGACGCGGCCTCGAACACTGGCGTCGATAACGTGCGCGAAGGGATTATCAACAACGTCGGCGTCCGCCCCGCCCGCGACCGCCACAAAGTTTTCATCATCGACGAAGTGCATATGCTCTCCGGCGCGGCCTTCAACGCTTTGTTGAAGACGCTCGAAGAGCCGCCCTCCCGCGTCGTCTTCATTATGGCGACGACCGAATCGCACAAAGTGCCGGACACGATTCTGTCGCGTTGCCAGCAGTTTGAGTTTCGCACCATCGCGACGCAGAAGATCGGGGAGCGGCTGCGCCAGATCGCCGACGCGGAGCAGATCAAGATTGACGACGCCGCGCTCCGCGAGATCGCGCGCGCCGGTGAAGGCTCAATGCGCGACGCGCAGACGGCTTTCGATCAAGTGATCAGTTTCAGCGAAGGCGCGATCAAGACCGCCGACGTGGAAGCCGCGCTCGGCATCGCGGGCGCGGAGTTGCGCTCTCGCGTGATGCGCGCGGTGGCCGAAGGCGTGCCGCTTGAGGCGCTGGCCGTCGTCGATGATCTCGTGATGCGCGGCCACGATTTGCGGAACTTCTGCCGCGATATGATGGCGCATGTGCGCGATCTACTCGTCATCAGGGCGGCGGGCGATGCGGCTGATTTAGTTGACGCGAGCGAGGTTGAGCGGAAAGAACTGGCACGCGCGGCAGCCGAGTTTTCAGAGTCCGACTTGGTGCGCTTCTTCCACAGCCTGACCGAGACGGAGCAGACTCTGCGCGAGGGCGCGCACCCGCGCTACCAACTGGAGATCGGCCTCGTGAAGCTGATCGAGATGCGACGGCTCGCTCCCCTCGGCCGCCTTCTTGAGCGCCTGAGCGCGCTCGAAGAGGCGCTTAGAAGCGGCGCAACCACGTCGGCGGGTGGCACGGCGTTGGCCGCGCCTCCAACGGGCGGAAGCGCTCCGCCATCATCTCCTGCTCCGCGTCAGCGCGGCGGCGGCAGTGGCGGCGGCCCGACGACGGGCGGCTCATCTCGCTCACCCTCTTTTACGCCGCCGCCCGCCGCCGTCAATCAAACTACCGAGCTAGCCGCGCCGCCTGCCTCAGCCGCGCCGCCAGCGACAGTCGCGCCGCCGGAAGATCACGCAGTCGTTGCCGCCGCGCCGTCCCTCGCCGACGTGGCGAAGCAGCCGGAATCTCCTGTCTTCGCCGACGTTTTTCCCGATGCGCCATTCAAGCCCGCGTCTTACGCCGACGCGCCGTTCTGGGAATCGTCGCAGCCTGATCTCTCCGCGCCGCTCCGGCTCGTGCCGCCGCCATCGCCTGAAAAGGTCGCGCCGCCGCCACCACCCGCCGCGTCTTCACCAAACGCTCGCCGCGCTGCTCTCGACGCACCAGCAGTTAGCCGCGCCGTTGCCGCCGACCCCAATTCGCTTGGCGAACAGTTGAAGCGTGCGTTCGAAGATCGCTTCAAGCCGCTGCTTGCCATCGCGCTCGACGGCGCGCGCCAAGTCTCTCTGGATGGCGACGATTTATCCATCGCCTACGCGCCCGACAAGAAGCACCTGCGCGACAGCCTCGCCAAGCCTGAGAGCTTGAAGCTGCTGCGCGAAGTGTGCCGCGAGTTGCTAGGGCGCGACGTGAATGTGAGCGTCGTCGTCAACGACGGGCGCGCGGCAAATGATTCGCCGGCGGAAGAGGACGAGGAGCAGCGCGAGCGCCAACGCCTGCGCGAGATAGCCGAAAACCACCCGGCCGTCCAACAACTGCTCCGCACCTTCCGCGCCGAGATCATCGAAGTGCGCCAACTGGAAACTGAGCCGTGAGCAGTCAGGATTGTTCGGTTGGCGCGATGAATAGTAGTTGTGCTGCTTCATTGTGATAACG
>JACCRA010000680.1 GCA_013813825.1 Pyrinomonadaceae bacterium
GGGAGCGTGTTGATGGCACGGGTGATAGCGGCGCGGCGCTCGCCGGCGACGAGCGTCGAATCTTGCAACGGCAAGTGATCAACTGGATCAAACTCCGCCGGCTCGCCCGTCTGCTCACGTCGGAGAAAGAAGCCAGTTAGCGAAACCAGCCGTCGTCGCTTTCGTAGCCGCAACTCGCTGATCGCGAGATTGGTGGCGATGCGGTAGATGTAAGTCGAAAAAGCGTAGTCGGTCTGGTACCGCTCGGCTGCGCGGAAGACGCGCAGAAAAGTTTCCTGCGAAAGATCGACGGCTGTTTCGTAATCGTTCGTCACTCGGTAAATATAGTTCGTGATCTGCTTGCGGTAACGCCTAACCAGTTCCGCGAACGCCCCTTCGTCGCCCGCCAGCGTGGCTTCGAGTAGGCGGTGATCGGAGCGCGGCTCATCCGCCGCCGCCGGCATGGCGTTCGTCGCCTCTTCCGGCTTCTTGGGCACGGCCAAAATCAGTTCATCGATTGAGGTCAGGACGTTCATCAGGGAAAGCAGGCTCGTCTCAATTGCGGCGCACCGCAGCGCCAGAATTAAACTGGCGACACTCACGCCCGACGCGTCAGCGGTCGAAAAATTATACACTCCGCCGTCAACCGTCCCCAGTCACTTCACGTCGCGAGCTGCTCTAAGTTCCAAAAACAAAAGTCGTAACTGAAAAGGATGGCCGGCAAGTGGCTGCTGGGAGCGGTCAATTTACCACAAGCTACCCGCCAGCTAATTGATTTAATTTCTGCCCGCCTCAGGCCGCTTTACCCCCACTTTTTTTTGCTTCTTTTTTCCGACACGGTGCTATAATGCGCCGCGTTCAATTCGCAGCTTTCCGCAGATGATGACGGCTCTTTTCACCGTCATCGTTCTCGACTACTCGCTCTACACCAAACGGAACTCAATCTCATGCCGCGAGAGATCACTAAGCACAGCACCGTGCTCGAAGCCATCAGTAAAGTCGATATTATCTCTGAATTGCTGGAGAGGCACGACGGTCATTTCACTTACGAACTCGATCTCGAAGTGATCGCCTACGGGCGTAATTACAACGGGAAAAAGGTCGGCCCTTACGTCAAACTTTACGTCTTCGAGCCGGGCGAGGAAGTGATCCGGCAAGGCGATTGGGGCAGCAACACTTTTTATGTCACCGTCGATGGCCGGCTCGACGCCTATGTCTCCGACGAGAAAGGCCAGCAGAACAAGGTCGGCGAGCTGCCGGTCGGCGTCAGCTTCGGCGAGATGGCGATCCTCGCCGGCGTCCCGCGCAACGCGACCGTCGTGGTTCCGCCCGGCGCGACGGCGACCGTGTTGGAAGTGACGCGCCCGGCCTTGCGCTTGCTTCGGAAGCTGCCGAAGTTCGGCCGCGCGCTTGATATGTCGTACCGTAAGCACGGCCTCGGGCGCGTGCTCGAAGATGTGCGGCAGTCAACCCACAACGCCTTTTCCCCGGAACTGATTAAGGAACTCGGCAACGCCGCGCGGTTTATGATCTACGGCAAGAATCACGTTCTGCACCGCGAGGGCGAGGTGGTTGACCGCATCGCTTTCCTGAAAAACGGCTGGGTGCGGCGCGTGCGTGGCCTCGACTTCAACCCCGCGATCACCGACATGACGATGGGGCTTGACGAAGAGGACGTGGGCATCGACTTTCTCGGCGCCGGCAACTGCCTCGGCCTCGAAGGCGTGGAAACCGACCGCACTTGGAAATACACGGCGACAGTTCTCGCCCGCACGGAAGTGCTGGAAGTCTCGATCCCGCACCTGCGCGCCAACCCGAAATTGCGCGACGCCGTGATGAAGAGCTTCCCGGAGTTTTCAGTCGCCGACGACGACGTTGAATTGCTCCGCACGCTTGATAGCCGGACCGTCAGCGCGACCGAAAAAGAGATCACGACGGGGTTAGTGGACGGCACCAACCTGCTCGTGATGGACATGGATTTGTGCATCCGTTGCGGAAATTGTTCGTTAGCCTGCCACACCATGCACGGCAAATCCCGGCTTCTGCGGCGCGGCATCCACCTCGAACGCCCGACGAAGATCGGCAGTTCCTTTACGCAGCACGTCCTCTCGCCCTCGGTTTGTATGCACTGTCAAGACCCGGAGTGTTTGACGGGTTGCCCGACCGGCGCCATCGGCCGCTTCAGCGGCGGCCAGATCGACATCGATACTAAAACTTGCATCGGCTGCGGCGACTGCGCGACGCAGTGTCCGTATAACGCGATCACGATGGTGCCGCGCAAGGCCCCGGCGGCCGAGCCGGAAACGTGGCAGACGCGCCTGAAAGGTTGGCTCGACATCGCCCCGCAGCCGTTGCCCGCCCCGGTGACAGAGACGGAAAATCTGCTCGCCGTCAAATGTAACCTCTGCAATAACACGCCGCTTAACCCGCCGGGGAGAAAGACGCACAAGTTTTCCTGTCAGGAGAGTTGTCCGACGGGCGCGCTGGTGCGCGTCAACCCGCGTGAGTATTTCACCGAGGTCCAAAATCGCATCGGCATCGTTTTCCGCGACCAGACGCACGCCATCGGGCGCAACATTCACAAGAAAGACTCGGTCGCGCGGCTCTGGCACGTCGGCGGCATTCTCCTCACTGTCGCCCTCACGCTCGCGACCATCTGGGGGCTGTTTCAATACGGACTCGATGGACGCATTGGCGGCACGTGGGTGACGATTCGCTGGCTCACGGGGTTGGTGGGGCTGGTCGGCATCGCGGTCGTGATGGCCTATCCGGCGCGTAAGCAGATTTATCGTCGCCGCGCCGGGCCGCTCCGCTACTGGTTGCTGTCGCACCTCTATTTCGGAATCATCGCCGGCATTCTGCTGCTGCTCCACGGCGGGCGCAGCACCGGCGGCCTGCTCACTTCCCTGCTGATGATCTCCTTCGACCTCGTGATCCTGACCGGGCTGTTCGGGATCGCGTGCTACCTGATTGTGCCGCGCATTATGACGAGCATCGAAGGTGAACCGCTCCTGATCGAAGATTTGCGCGCGCGCCGGAACGAACTGCGCGAGACGCTCGGCCAGATCGGACAGGAAAGCAGCGACGAACTCCGGCAGGTCATCAAGGACAAAGTGCGCCGCCGCTATCTTTCTTTTGGATATCTGCTGCGGCAATACGTCAGGCGCGAAGAGTTATCGGCGCTGGAAGCCAAAGCGCGGCATGAGATGGAGCCGGTGGCCGAAGGTCTCTCAGATCGAAATACGCGCCGGCAACTGATGGATGCGGTCGAAGCCACTGTCACGCTGCGGCGCGTCGATTCGCTGATTTACTTGCATCAACTCCTCAAGCTCTGGCTCGCGCCGCACGTCGTCGC
>JACCRA010000691.1 GCA_013813825.1 Pyrinomonadaceae bacterium
GGCCGCAAAGGGTCGGTTCTTCCAGCTAAACTTCCTTATCACTGTTAGTAGCGTCACAATATCCATAGCAGAGACTTTTACCGCTCCTCGCGGCAAAACCAACCCTCGCCGGAGCATAGTTTAATGAAACAAAAAAGTTTCAACTGTTTCATTCTCTCGTTCGGAAACAACAGGATCGCTCTTATCGAACACCAGCGCTCATGGGTAATGATTGTGACTGATCAGGTGGCAGACCTGTACATCAACTTCCCAAATTTCTTTGTCAGGCAGATGGCCCCTGATGACACGTCGGATGCATGGGGATTTAAAACTTAAGGCTCAAGCCGGCTTTAGTTGACCCCACAACCGCACGCCCGACGCAGTCGCTTCCAGCCGACGCGCCGCGTTGAGTTTGACCAGACCCCGTTCGCAGAGTCCAGCGATAGCGAGCTTCGCGGTCTCCTCATCTAAATCCGTCTCCGCACCCAACGCCTGATCAACGATCCAGCCAGCTAATCCCACTCGCTCGCTATCCACTGAAACAACCAGACGCTCTGGGCTATAACGCCCGGCCAATTCAGTCACCACGCCGAGCAAAGCGATGGCGGGTGCTTGCAGCCCCTCTGCCGCAAATGCTTCCGCACCCGCAGCTTTTGGTCTTTCAGCGAGACTTGGCCCGGGATGTACAGCATCACTCAAGGGCAGTGACGTTTGTGGCGATTGGACCATCTCCCTCAGTTGATAACTACCCGACAACCCCCTCGCTCTTTGATCTTCGTAAAGCATCAACGTGCAGACCGCGTCCAGCGCGGCGTAGCGTAATTGCTTTATGTTGAGCGGCCGCCGGGACCAATCGCTGCGCTGTTCACTTTTGTCGAGTTGTACTCCGAGGTGGGTCTGCGCCTGCGCCTGAAGTGAATAGCGTTTCTCGCCGCCACGCCGCGCCGCCAGCATCGTGTCGTGAATCGGGGAGGTGTGAATGCGGAAGTGGCGCGAGAGGCGCACCGCATCGTAGGCCGCGTTGTGGATTGCTTTCGTCACCGCGCTCAACTCAAGGCGTGGACGGAGATGATCGAGATCGAGTCCGGCGAGGGCGTCAATGACGGCAACCCGCAGTTGGCGGCCTTCGCGGAAAGCCAACTGAATGAGGGACACTTGCTCAATCTGGCGATCCCACCAGTTAACAGTCTCAATGTCGAGCGCCAGAGCAGGAGCCGCATCCAGCCGGGCGACGAGGGAGGTTAGTTCCTGCGGGCCGCTGATCAGTTTGATACTAAAGTCGAGCATACAACATGATAATCGTCATCATTAACTGAACAATTACGCTCAGCCAGAACGCATCTTATTCAGCAAACATTTAGGATTAGCAAGGTTGGTCAGCAAACTGCGAATAAAGGCTGCGCTTGGCGAGTTGCCAATCGTGGCTTCAAGACTCAACGGACTCTCACTTTTGCTATGCCAGAGGTTCACTCCGAGATAATGGTCGCGTTCAGAGTACCTCACTTATTGAAAGTGCTTTACGTCCAGCTTCTTTCAAGGCATCCATCATCTGACGGTACGGGTGAGGACCATAGCTAATGCGTGCCACTCCTAGGTTCGCAAGCTGTTTAAGTGAAGGTGCATCAGGCGAGACCATGATATTGACGGGTATGGGGGAAAGCTCGCACAATTTCTCAATATGCTTGGCGTTCCTCAGGCCGGGAGCAAAAAACCCGCTGGCCCCGGATTCCGCATAGGCGGAGGTGCGCCGCGTGGCTTCTTCCAAGTGACTTTCATTATGGTGAGCAGGAGCGCTTTTCAGAAAAATGTCAGTCCGAGCATTGATGAAGATGGGAATTGCAGTGTGCGCTGCCGCCTCGCGAACTGCCTTGAGACGCGCGCATTGATCTTCAATCGAATACAATTCTTCTCCACCGATGATCTGATCCTCGATATTGATACCCACGGCCCCGGCTGCGATCACTTGCGCAACGGTCTCTTGCGCTTGTGCGGGGCTGTGGCCGTAACCTCCCTCTAAATCAATCGTCACCGGCAGGTCAACGCTGGCAATAATCCGCTGAAGATTTGTGAGCGCCAAAGCAAACGGCAGCTTTTCGCCGTCGTTATATCCATGCGCGGCTGCCACCGACCAGCTTCCGGTGCCGATCACTTTGGCACCGATCTCTTGCAGAGCTTTAGCGCTACCGGCATCCCAGATATTAAAGAGGATCAAGGGATCGCCCTTGATATGAAGACTGTTCAGTAATTCGGCCTGTTCTCTCCGGGTTGTCATAGTTAGGCTCCTTTACGCCGCCTGCGTGACGGCTCGTCGTTCATGTTCCAGCAGCCACTGTTTACGCCACACGCCGCCGTCCGCACAAGTACCGATTTCACGTTATGTTTATGCGCCTCTTCTCCACATTTCAGAAACCGCTTGGCCTTTCTCGAAATCATCAACGACAAGAATCAACTGGTTTTGATGGTCGCTATAAATCACCTCTATATTGACGCCAGCTTCGCCCATCATCCGCGAAATTTTACCTAATTGCCCGGGTTGATCCTGGTGGAGTCTTTGAACCAGAACCTCTCGATCTTCAAGAACTTCAATTCCTTTTTCTTCGAGAGCTTGGCGGGCAGCAACTGTGTCTTCGAAGAGAAAATGCGCGATACCTTGACCAGCAAAGACGAATGCCCCGCCGCCCTCGACGCTCACACCGGCACGCCCCAAAGCCTCTCCCATTTCAGCTAAAGCTCCGGGACGATTTTCTAAACGGATAGCTAAATCTCTCATTACTGGTTCACCTTAAAGTTTTTTGCTCTGAACGATACTGATCTTTGTTTTTACAGAGTTTGCAATAAAATACTTCTCGTGCGCTAAACGATGTAGTTCAGCCACCTGCTCTCGGTGAAGGAATAAACTTGCCACCAAAATTGCTTTAGGTTTCAAAGTAAGCTTGGTCATTGCCAACTTTCACTCCTCATTTTTTCCCAATATTCCTTCGGCATTGCCTTCATAACGCTCTACTTAGTCCTCATAAATTTAACCTATCCGATTGTTGTGCCACTGCGCGGCTAACGCCAGACTTCAGCCGCGCAGTGGGAGCAACCTTCAACTATTATAATTGCGTTTCAGTCGCCCCACGTGGTGAGCCAATATCAATCTGCCGTCCGATATTTTTGACAGACGTTTTCGGTTGCCTTCTAAAAGTAATGAGGCCGACGCTGCTGAGTATCAACGCCCCGCCAAAATACGTCTGTGGTACCAGTTTTTCGTCCAGCGCCATTGCGCCGACGAAAACCGCGACCAGCGGTGTCACGAGCGCAATCGTCATCGCTTTGGTTGATTCAACGCGCTGTAAAAGCCAGTAATACAACCAGAACGCCGCGATGGTGCCGACAATTGCCAAATACAAAACCGCGAAAACGGAGTTGGATGTCCAATGAAAATTTAGCGGACTCCCTTCTTTGAAAAACCCAACTAAAAGAAGCGGAAGCAGTCCGCACATCATTTGCCCGAAAAGCAAACTTGCCGGATGCAACGATGCGCCAAATGATTTGGTTAAGATGCTCGCTTCAGCCGCTGCAAACGCACCAGCAACTACCGCGACACAGCCCGCAAACGCCAGCCAATTATTGACGTGCAGTTGTTCAATGAAAATCGTCGCGACGCCGACGATGCCCAAGAGGAGCGCGATGATTTTGCGCCAGGTTATTTTTTCCTGCGGCAGATGAACCCGCGCCATCACCAGCCCGAATGCAGGGATCGTCGCTTGCAGCACGGCCGCCAAACCCGAAGAGATATATTGCTCGCTCCAAAACACCATGCTGTAATTGAAGCTGAACTGGAGGAAGCCCGTCACGGCCAGCAGTGTCCAATCACGTTTTGTTTTCGGCAGCGAAATTTTTTGAAAAGAAATAATAGCCAGCAATATCAATCCGGCACTGATAAAACGCACTCCAGCGAAACTGATCGGCGGCAAATCCCGGAGACCGACTTTGATCGCAAACCAAGTCGTTCCCCAAATCAAACAGAGCAGCAGCCAGACAATAATTTTCATAATGATGCGACAGTCTTGTCTTCCGCGCGTCGCGGGCGGCGCACAAGTTCGCCGCCGCAGTTCGGACACATCGCTTTTATCTCGCTCGCGCAGTTCGCGCAGAAAGTGCATTCGTAGCTACAGATGTATGCTTCGCTCGATGCCGCAAGTTCCGCCGCGCACTTCTCGCATTTAATTCTCATCTCTAACGCCATACGGTTACCTTTTCAACGGCCTGTCTTTCTATTTACCTTGCGTAATTTCGTGCGTGAGCGGGCGGCTCGATCTCTTGCCGCAGACGCGGGTCGCTGACGGGCGGCGAAGCCGCCAGCCGCAAAGGAATCACGCCGGCCCACACGGGAAGCTGATAGTCTTCTTCATCATCGACGGGCGGCCCCGTGCGGACTTTGGCCGAGACTTCAACTAGAGACAGCGCCAGCACCAGCGTAGCCTTCAACTCTTGTTCGTTCGGCGCGCGCACCTCAGCCCAACGCTGCGGAATGATGTGATTGGTGAGGGCTTCGAGCGCGATGAGCTTTTCCTGCTTATCTTCAACTACAGTCGCCTGACCTAAGACGACAACCGAACGATAGTTCATCGAATGATGAAAGGCCGAACGCGCTAATACTAAACCGTCAGTCAAAATCACGGTGACGCAGACATCAATGCCCTTCGCCAGATTGCGGAGCATACGGCTCGCCGCCGAACCGTGAAGATAAAGCGTCTCGCCGACGCGACCGTATCCGGTCGGTATGACATAAGGCTGCCCGTCAACGACGAAACCGACGTGACAGATAAAAGCCTCATCAAGAATCTGATAAATCAATTCGCGGTCATACGCACCGCGCTTTGGCAATCGCCGCAGTTTTGTCCTGACGGTTGGGAGTATATCTTTGGTCATAAAAAAATGTTGGACTGTAAGAAGGCTGAATCTAAACTTGCTCGTTGCTGAGATACCCGATTTTAGCTAAGCATCGGGCAGTATTTTTCTTCGATGATTTTGAGGTGATGGATTTGATGACCGATAATACTGAAGCCCATCGCCAACACTGAAATCTCGTATTTCCAATTCGTGCCTTTGTTTTTCAGTATTTCATCATCAAAACTATCGAACATAGATTTCGTCGAAGCGCGAACGATTCTTAATTCATCAATCAACTCATCGAGCGGGCGTCTTTCCGCGTTCATATGTGCCGCCAACAGATTTTCGTCAACGCCTTGCGGAACTGAGCCTTCCTGTCTCGCAAAGAGCAAGCTGCGGTAAGACAAGATTCTTTCAAAATCAATGACGTGTTGAAGGATTTCTTTCACCGTCCATTTGTCGGGCGCATACTTTTGGCCGTCAAGCCTTGTCAAAAAGTTTTCGTCTAGTTCATTTAACTGCTGAACGCTATCAGCGAAAGCCTGCGATAACTCCACTTCAGCCACTAAGTTGATGTAGCGGTCGAAATACTGCGGCATCGGGTTGATGTCTGATTTCTTCATGCGTTTGTTTTGTGATGTTCGGTGATTGTCGCCTTCATTAACGGCATGACACCCGAGTTGGAGCGCCTTGCCAAACTTACACCGCCGCGTGTCGTTGAACTCAACCACGCAGTTCGCGATAACTGTTTTTTAGGTTTGCCTGTAAAACGTCATATACCAATTCCATTCCCACGTTTCCCCGTTATCGGGCGAGAATGCCTGACTCCAAGTCGGAACATCAGGATTTGTTTTGTCCCACTGAAAGACGACGAGGATGGGCTTTCCTTCAAACACGTCCTTCGCGTAAAACTTTCCGAGATGGCCGTCGAAAGAGCCGACCTGGGGAACATCCAGCACGACCACATTGCTGTCAGCCCAATAGATGCTCCACAGTTTCGTCTGAGGATTGAAAAGGCGCAGAGTCATTCCTGCAAAAGGCACACCGTCAAATTCGGTGCGGTATTGATCGAAGTTTCCGAAGCCATTGAGTATTTTGCAGGCTTCGTTTGTAGCTTCAAATTCAATCCATTCCTTGCAGTTGTTAAGCCGCGTTTTGAGTTTCCTGTTGTGTATTCTCCATCTGCCGATCCAAAAATCGAAATCCTTCTGCGATGAATGCTTCGACGCAGTGATCTCCAAACCCCTGATAGGACTAAATGATTGTAATTCCATATAGTTTAGTATGGCCGGTGGTAGAAGTGACGTCATCAATGCTACCTGTTTCCTGATCGGCAACAATTCGTAGCTCACAGTTCGCCAAACATTATTTTCGACCTTTCAGGATTTCGACTTGCTGAGGCACGTTGACGAGCACGATGCAGCCGTTCTCCGACTGCACCGCATGCTTGCCATTCGCCGCCGTGTACAAGTAATCGCCTGTGTATAAATGATCTTTGCCCAGTTTGATGTCGCCTTCGATGACGAAGATTTCTTCGCCGCCGGGATGGTTATGCGCGGGATAAGTTGCGCCCGCTGCAAATTTCAGCAGGATGGTCGGAGATCTGCGAGTTTCTTCATCAAACCGCAACGCCTTCACGAATACGCCAGACATGCCGGGTTCAGCTAATGGCTGCCATTCAATTTGATGACTGCGGACTAATTGGTTTGCGCTTGCTTTGTTCATTGATTTATCTCTTTTACTGACTTGGTTAGTGACGATTGGTTAGTTATCAATTGTTGTGTGCTTTACAAGTTGGACTATGCCGCACCGGAAAATTACAGGAGTTTGCAATAAAACACAGTCTATGCGCCTCTCCATGCAATTCGTTTGCTTTGTCAATTTGTGCAGCATCGGTTATGACCACCGCCGGTCTTAACATTACTTCTGTAAAGTGCCCGCCACCGTCGGCTGTTTCCTGCATAATTCCTTCGGCGTTGTCACTGTATTCGACGACAGTTATCCCGTTGACTGCACACAAGTGCAAATACGAAAGCAGATGACAAGCCGATAACGATGAAACCAATAAGTCTTCGGGATTGTGTCTTGTTGTGTCTCCTCGAAACGCCGGATCAGAGGAACCCAAAATGTCAGATTTATGGTCAACCGAGATAGTGTGATCACGATGATATGATTTGTAATCTTTTGTTCCTTCTCCCGTGTTTCCAGTCCAAATCAAAGCTGTTTTATAGGTGTGCTCTTTTTTCATTTCTTTTGAATCTCCATTCGCTATTGCCTTGTTTAAATCATCCGGTGAATATGCTCTGATTGCGGTTTCATTCCGTTGATCATTGTCGGCTTAAGAAACAAACCTGCAACAATCCATTCCCCTCACAATAATTCCTTTTGCCTCACGCCAGATATGGAGATTCTACGAATAATTGGTATTAACACAAGAGCCAATTTTCGACAAAACGTGGAGACCAATTTATAATCATCAGAGATGACAAACATTCCATTCATCATGCTTGAAGACAAAAGTTCCGATGTCCCGCTTTACCGGCAAATTTACGAAGCAATTCGCCCCGCGATTTTAAGCGGAGAATTTAATCGCGGAATGCTGTTGCCGGCGACCCGTCTGTTGGCAAAACAGTTGGGTGTTTCGCGGATGACGGTCGTTAATGCATACGAACAGCTTCTCGCCGAAGGTTACATCGAAGGGAAAACGGGCGCGGGAACTTACGTCGCGGCGACGCTGCCGGAAGAGATGCTGCGAGTTGATGAAGACAAGCTACTTCAGCGCAAAGTATCAACCACGCCGCGAAATCAGATTCTCTCGCGACGCGGAAAATGGCTGGCCTCAACCAACGTGACGACGCTTCGGGTGCAGGCTGACAGCGATCACTACGCGTTTCAGAATGGCCTGCCCGCCCTTGATGAGTTCCCCTTCAAGGTGTGGTCGCAACTTGCAGCACGCCGCCTGCGAAATCCGCCGCGAGAACTGCTCGGCTACGGCGACCCCGCCGGCTATCTGCCGTTGCGCGCTGGACTAGCCGCGCATTTGAAATCGGCGCGGGCGGTGCGTTGTGACGCGAGCCAAGTCATCATCGTCGCTGGCTCTCAACAGGCGCTTGATTTAACGGCACGCATTCTGCTCGACCCTGACGATGTGGCTTGCGTTGAAGATCCTTGCTATCCCGGCGCGCGTAACGCGCTACTCTCGGCAGGGGCGAAAGTCGTCCCCGTTTCGGTTGATGGAGAAGGTTTTGATGTGACTAATGCTTTACGACAGAGTAAGCACCCACGGCTCGTTTACGTCACGCCATCGCATCAATTCCCGCTCGGCGTCACGATGAGTTTGTCTCGTCGCCTGGCGCTGCTCGAATGGGCGCGGCGTTCCGGCGCTTTTATTATTGAAGACGACTACAACAGCGAGTACAGATATGCGGGACGCCCGCTCGCTTCTTTGCAGGGACTTGATCAAGACGGCAGGGTAATTTACGTCGGCACGTTCAGCAAAACGATTTTCCCCTCATTGCGTTTGGGCTGCATCGTTGTTCCGAAAGATTTGACGGATGCTTTTATCGCCGCGCGCTCGCTCATTGATCGACATTCACCTTCCCTCGACCAAGCGATCCTTGCCGACTTCATCAATGAAGGACACTTCACACGTCATATCCGCAAGATGCGCTCATTGTACGC
>JACCRA010000707.1 GCA_013813825.1 Pyrinomonadaceae bacterium
GTTTGATTAGACGTTCGGCCAAGTCGGGAACCACTTCCCAAGCGATCTCGCGGATCACTTTGTCGGAGAGATGTTCGACGACGCGACGGGCAACGGCGTCAAGGGTTTCGTTGGGCATCTGATTAACATTGAGGGCGGTAGAGATTCCAGCTTTCATCATTTCCTCTTTTACTTTTGTGATGGCGCACGCGGTTCCTTTCAGTTGCGGCTTGGCAGCGGCAGCAGTGGTGGTGACGGCGGGCGCAAGCTTCGTAGCCATGCCTTTGCCGTTCGCCTTAACGCGCTTTGCGGCGGCTTTGCGTGAGTAAGCGATGGGCGGGGCGGGCTTGGTAGAGGGCGGCGGCGCGTCGCCGATGTCGAGAATGAAATCATCGTCTTCAAGCGAGGCGGCGCTGCCATCGCTCACATCGAAGTCAGGCAGCAGTAGCGGATTGTCGTCAACCACAGTGACGCTTGCGGGGCGCGCGTTAAAGGAGGACTTGGCGGGCTTTGCCGCCCGCACAACGGGAACGGCGGCCATTGGCGCGGCGGCATAAGCGGAAGCAACTTCCGGCACGACCGGAGCAGAAGCCGGGGGCGCGGCGGGGGCGGCAGCATCCTTCTCAAAGTCATCCGCCACGTCCACATCCCAACTGTCCGCGGCAGCAACCGGCGCGACTGTCTCAACCGGAACAGCCTCGGCAGGAGCGGCGTTCCACGTCGCGACCACCGGCTCGTCATAACGCAGCGGCTCTTCGTATCGTATTGGCTCTTCGTACTGCACCGGCTCGTCATAACGCGCCGGCTCTTCGTAGTAATGCACCGACTCTGCGACGGGACGGCTCTCGATGGATGGATCGTCCAGCACCGGATCGTCATACCGGTACGCCGGCTCGTTCGAGGCCGCTGTCTGGAAACTTTCGGCGGGCGGCGCAGCTTCCCACGAAACCATCGGGGCGGCTGCCGCCTGTTGATGGACGCTTCCGGCATCGGCGTTCGGTCGGGCGTATCCGCCAATCGGATTGGGGAGACTGCCCGCCGCCGCCGCGTGCTCCTGCGTTTCCGCCGCTGTCCCTCCGCTAAAGAGGGCCATCACACGTTTGATCAAATCACGTATGGACTGGAAAGGTTTGGTCAAGACATCATCCGCGCCGACTTTGCGCGCCTCCGCTTCGTTAAAGGGTTCAAAGGTGCCGACGAGCAACACGACGGGGACGTGTCGCAAACGCTCGTCATTCTTGATATGCTCGCAGAGTTGATAGCCGTCAGGCTCAGGCATGAGGGCGTCGGCCAGAACCAAATCCGGCACGACAGTTTGTAATTGTTCCAGCGCCTCGCGACCGCTGCCGGCGGTAAGCACCTCCACGCCTTCATCGCCGAAGGTCAGACTCACGACCTTGCGGACGGTAGGCGAGTCGTCGGCGACGAGTAGTGTGCGGCGGCGTTCCGTGCTCAAGGATAGTTCTCCTTCGTGTACCGCTTCTTGAGGAGAGCTTCGGTTATAAAAGGGGAACGGCGCTCAGGGCGTTGAGCGGACTGGACTGGCCGGTCTTCACACGCCGGCCACTATTAGAAAACCTAACACTCGCGCCGCGAGAGCGTCAAGAAAAAAGTACGCAGAGAGCGAAGGCGGGTTTCAGCAACGGCCAAAGTCAGTACCCGGAGCGGTAGCGACGAGGTCTCGGCCGTGCCTAGCCACGCACATTGAGTTACGAGGGCGCACCACCCCGTCGTTACCGTTCCGGGTACTGACTTTCGTGGATCATGTTTTCTCTCCGGCGTGCCACTCTTCAAGCAACCGGAGTTCCGCTTCATTATCAATTTTGCGGCTGAATATTATGTCTCCACGCCAGCACTGCCCGCTGCTGTTTATCCTTTCCTGAGCGTCACGTCGTCCGCCGTGTTCGCCTTACCGTCGGGCCCAAGCGAGCGGAGGATGAAGCGTTCGCGTGCGCCCTCATATTCATACGGCCGATGCCACGGATCAACACGGATAATAATTTCGACGTAGCACGGGTGAAGCTGATCCAATAGGGCCGACTCGGTATCAGCGACAACGTAACCACCACGCTCGCGGCGGAAGGCTTCAAGGCCGATTGCCAAAGTCTCCAACTCGGCGCGGGCGCGGGCGGCTTTCTCGGCGTTGAGCGCGCGGACGAGCAGTTCCACATCCTCCCACTGGCGGTCGCCGGTTCTGATCTCCGCCACCTGCCACTTGCCTCTGTCGTCCTTCGCGAATCGGAAGGCCGTCTCGACTTGCGCCACCGCCGTCGCCGCCCCTCCGAGCGTCGAAACCTCCGTGACGTTGATCGCGCTCTTCTGCAATTCCAAACCGGCCAGCTTGGCAATCAGCTTACGCGCTTCGTCCTTGCTCAACCCCTTCTCCGACTGAGCGACGACATAACCGGCCACGCCTACCGCCGCGCATAGCAACCATGCGGCGATGACACCTGATGTTCTGATCCGTGATCCCGTCTGTCTCATAATTTTGTCTCCAGCCAAATAGTTCCGCGACGTAGATCAGAAAACTGTTCGGAAAGTCCCTGAGAGGGACACCTTCAATAGCCGGGGGCATTGCCCACGATCATAACGGTAAATAACGTGAGTTCGACGTAAGGAAATGGCTAAGTCGTTGAAAACAAATAGCCCGTCGTGAAACCGGCAAGTACAATGTGTTCAATCAGCCATTCGACAGACGCTTTCGGCCTGTTTCCAACTATTTACCCCAAGTTTCACACAGCCTCAGAAGTTAAGTTGTTGATTCTGTTCGAGAATTACGTCGAACTCACGTTAAATAATGTTCCGACCCTGAAGGGGTCGTACCTCGCGAGATACGACCCCTTCAGGGTCGGAATGGGCGCTTGGTCGATTCCGTGGGCGGTGCTCCCGGCTATTGAATTTAGCCCCTGCGGAGCGCAGCAAGCTTTTCAAACAGCCTTAACAGCATTCCACAACACGGCGCAGTATACCTGTTTGGAAACGGGGCGTGAATTTCGCGGGGGTTTAGGATTGGAACTATTAAAATGAGGAGAAGCGGCTAATTTATGATCGCGTCGCAATGCTGCCGGCGTGCCGGTGCGTCAGTGGTTAATCGTGACTCAACACTTCCTCATGGCTGTGATCGGTGCGCGCCAGTTCGGCGGCGAGTTTGATGGCGGCGACCATGCTCGAATGCTCGGCCACCCCGCGCCCCGCAATGTCGAACGCGGTGCCGTGATCGACCGACGTGCGGATGAACGGCAGCCCCAGCGTGACGTTGACGGCCTCGCCAAACGACAGGCACTTGACCGGGATCATCGCTTGATCATGATAACAGGCAACGACGGCGTCGAACTCGCCGCGCGCGGCGCGCAGGAAAACCGTGTCGGCCGAGAAAGGGCCGCTCACGTCGATCCCATTGACTTCACGGCAATGCTCGACCGCCGGCACGATCTCCGCCGATTCCTCGACGCCGAACAACCCGCCTTCGGCCCCGTGCGGGTTCAAGGCCGCCACGGCAAGGCGCGGCGCGCGGATGCCCCAACGCTTCAACTCACGCTCCGCCAACCGCACGACGCGCTCGATCCGCTCGCGCTGCACCAGACGAATCGCGTCTGCCAGCGGCACATGCGTCGAGATCAGCACGATCCGCAAATTGGCCGCGACGAACGCCATCGCACATTCCGGCGAGTGCGTCAGGTGCGCTAAAAATTCCGTATGGCCGGGGAAACTGTAGCCGCCGAGAAAGAGCGCGCGCTTGTTAATCGGCGCGGTCGAGATCGCCTCGACTTGTCCGGCGGCGCACAACTCGACCGCCGCCTCGATGTACTCGCCCGCCGCGCGTCCCGCGACACCCGACTCGATGCCCGGCTCGATCTGCCCGCGAATGTTGTCGAGATGAAAAATCGTCGGCCCGTCGAGCTTCTCAGGCAGCGATTCGTCGTGCCGGATCACTTCGTAGCCGCAGTGCAGATTCAGCGTCCGCGCTGTGTGCGTGAGGTGCTGCGCGTCACCGATAATGACGGGCAGACAAACTTTGAGGACGGACTCTTCGGCCACCGCCTTCAACACCACTTCGGGACCGATGCCCGACGGATCGCCCATCGTGATGCCGATGCGAGGTCGCTCCTCCGGCGTTCGATGCGGCGTCGAAGGATGTGAACTATGCCGGGTTTCGTTCATGGCATGAGGAAGCACCGAGGCGCTTGCGGCGCCGCTTAACAAGCGGGGAAAACCGGGGCGCGAGCGAAAGTTTTCGGCGGCCAGTTAAAGGCCGGCGCAATCACTCATCGCTGGCGGACCCGCCCCCGTCTCGATCTTCGGCCTTGAACATGTACTTGATGTTATGTTTGAGCAACAAAATATTCGGCGCCGACCGGCGGTTGACTTTCAGCGCCGCGCGGTCGTACCACTCAATCGTGCCTTCGATCTCTTCACCGTCCAGTAACACGATGGTCATCAGCGTGTGCGCGTCCATCTGTTTCTTGTAGTAAAAAATTTCCGCGTTGGTTTCGGAGGGCGGAATGCGCTTGCGCCCCTGCGGCCCGGACGAGTCGCTGCTGCTTCCTCCGCCACTACTACTGCTGGACGAGCGCGACGCCATGCCCGACGACGAGTACGGGCGCGAACCACCACCACCGCGAGACGGGCCATCACCACCGCGCTCGCGCGCGGGCGGCACGTCGCGCCCCTTCACGTCGGCCAATGTCGGTCTGATTAGTTTGCGATTCACCTTCTCACCACCTCCATCCAATCCTTCGCCATGTCCGAACGCGGCGCGTTTCAAGTTAGGCTTTGACGGCAAGGCCGAAGCGAAGCAGCAAACAAGGATGACGCGCGGAACGGCCTGTTCCATTCAACAGGCCGCAGTCGTTGCAAGACGAGAGACGGTTTCTTGATCCGTTATTGATTTGACAATCCTGTCAGGAATGGGCGACATGCTACACGAGCCTTCATTCTTTAGCAAGCCAGAACCGATTGCAGGCAGCAGGCAGAAAGCCGAAGGC
>JACCRA010000711.1 GCA_013813825.1 Pyrinomonadaceae bacterium
CCTGAGTCCCTTGGCCGAACGGGTGCAGACCATCACGTCGGACAACGGCCGAGCGTTCGCCGGGCATCAGCAGATTGCCATTGGTCTCGATGCCCGGTTCTACTTCGCGCACCCGTATCCCAGTTGGGAGCGGGGCCGCAACGAGAACACGAATGGGCTGGTGCGGCAATACTTCCCAAAGCGGCATGATTTTACGACGATCACCGCTGCGGAAGTGGCGCAGGTCCGCGAACGGTTGAATCACCGTCCGCGTAAGACGCTTGGCTATCGTACGCCGCATGCGGTCTTTTTCAAACAACGTGTTGCACTTCTAAGTTGAATTCACGGCCCGAATTACGAATCACAAAATCTTAACAACGGCACTTGCTAATTGCACTGCTCTACCGCAAGCACGTCTTCATTCCACCTCTTGCTCAACAGTTGACCCGGATGCGGCGGCGCAAAAAAGTTGATCGAGCGGGCCTACACGGCGGGTGAGCAGATGGGTTTAGCGGTCTGGACACAGGACGAGGCGGGGCCATTTCAGACCGTGCCTTTCGGGGGAAACAGTTGGCAAGATGATGGACGACCGCTTCGACAACCGCACGAATATGTGCATGATGGGACGGCCAAACTGCTGACGCTGTTTCATCCCAAGCGTGGAGAGGCGCGCGCCAGAGGTGTCACAAGTAGTCCGAACGCCGTGCTGCATGAATGGCTCAAGAGAGAGTTCACTTCAATGTTAGCGACCACCTCTCCAGCACTGATGCTTGACGAGGGAACCAATCGTGAGTTGTGGCGGAGTTGGCGGCAAGACTTGCAATGGCCGATCACGTTGCCGCAAGAGCTACCGGCATTGAAGATGTTAGTGGTAATGGACAACTTGAAAGGACACAAGACGCCGGAGTGCGTGTTGTGGCTGTTCGCGCAGGGGATTATGCCGCTCTAGACGCCGCTCGCCGGGTTATGGCTCAATCTGTGTGAGTCGGTGCAGCGCATCATCAAGCGGCGGGCGTTGGAGTGTCAGCACCCGCAAACGACTGAGGAGATCATCTATTTGCTGGAAGCGACAGTACGCGGATGGAATCGAGAGCCAACACCGTTCGAGTGGGGCGGAAAACGTGCGGCGAGGCGCACGCGGAGCAGGCAACGCCGTCACGCTTTGGGCGGGTCAGGAACTTGCGTGCGTCTTCCACTGCGACGGCGACGGACGCTCACACAACAATGGCAACAAGCATGTCAAACGACCCACTAGTCAGCCCAGATAGTCATGGGCAAGGGCACGGTAGGGCGTTGATGAGTTTTGCTGAAGAACCGTTGGCGGCGCGTGGTGCGCGTCTAATAATTGTGGAAACATCGAGCGTCGGTGGCTTTGAACGCGCACGGGCTTTCTACCCCAAGTGTGGCTACACCGAGGAGGCTCGAATTCGAAACTTCTACGCACTAGGCGACGATAAGATTGTATTTAGCAAGAGCCTAACGGTGTGATCTTGTGCTTCTGCTGCGCAAAACATTCATCGACTTCAATCAAGCGGGCTAACAAGTCGCTCAGCCTGGCCGCCCGTAGCGCCCCTCTCATCAAACCGGTGTGGCGCATTGCAGGTCGCCGCTTGGGCTGGCCGGTTAGCTCCAGCGTTAGAGGCTATCGTTATGAACACTAACGAACTTGCTAAACGTCTTAATGAAGAAGGGTTCAATTCTCTTTTCTACTGCATAGGGCCGGGATGGCGTCGCCTCGGAGATGGGTTCGCTTTAGATAAAGTAGGTGACTCGTTCGAATGGTTTTATGTCGAGCGAGGCCAAATTCGAGAGTGAGTCCGGAGGCGGCAGACCTAGCCCGCGCGTTATCTCGTGAGGGTATACAGAGCGAGACCGATCGCATCCTATACGGGGGGCCGAATGATCCTCGTTTTCGGGTTTTCGTCTATCGGCGAGATGTGTTCAGGATAAAGAATTTTGCCAAGTGAGGCGCATCTAACGCACGGCATACAGCGGACGCGCAATATAGCAGCTTTCTCAAGATTAGGTTGTGTAGCGCGCCGCTGAATCGAAGGTTAGGTGCTATCTTTACGAATGCAGGTATGCCAGGCGAAACCGTTGACGCTTGAGCAACCTTGGTATAAAAGCATCCCGCCTGATTACTTGCTTGCTAAAGGAGAGAGTTGAATGTCTATCAATGAAGAAAAATTGAATCAATTATTAGGAAAGTTCGTCGCTGACTTCGGGGCAGCATTCCACGCCGGTCTGGTTGTTATCGGCGAAAGCCTCGGTCTTTATAAGGCAATGGCTCAGGCGGAGCAACCTCTGACTTCCGCCGAATTAGCCGAGCGAACAAACACAACTGAACGTTACGTGCGCGAGTGGCTCTGCTCTCAGGCGGCGGGAGGTTATGTTGAATATGATGCAAAGACGCAGCGTTACTTTCTCAACGAAGAGCAAGCCTTCGCTCTGGCTGATGAACAGAGTCCAGCATATTTACCGGGAGCTTTTTTGCTGGCTGTCTCTGCGCTAAGAGCCGTACCGAAGATTACCGAAGCATTTCGCACAGGAGAGGGTTTCGGTTGGCATCAACACGATCACGGATTGTTTCGTGGGACTGAACTGTTTTTCCGCCCCGGTTATGCCGCCAATCTGGTCAGTTCATGGATTCCTGCTTTTGACGGAGTCGAGTCTAAGCTGAAGTTTGGAGCGAAAGTAGCAGACGTTGGGTGCGGGCTTGGTGCTTCGACAATTCTGATGGCGCAAGCATTCCCCAATTCTACTTTCGTTGGTTTCGATTATCATGATAAGTCCATCGAAATGGCGCGGCAAAAAGCGGTTGAGGCAGGGGTAGCTGATCGAGTGGAGTTCGCGGTTGCTAAAGCTAAAGATTATCCGGGAGGAAACTACGACTTCGTCACGTTCTTCGATTGTTTGCATGATATGGGAGACCCTGTTGGTGCAGCCGCTCATGTCAAAGGCTCGCTTGCTCCTGACGGTACATGGATGATCGTTGAGCCGTTTGCCGGGGATCAAGTGGAAGATAATCTGAATCCAGTCGGACGCATCTATTACTCCGCTTCGACTTTGCTTTGCACTCCGGCTTCTCTATCACAGGAAGTAGGGCTTGCACTCGGAGCGCAAGCGGGTGAAGCCAGAATGCGCGAGGTTGTTACTGCCGGAGGATTCAAACACTTTCGGCGGGCCACCGAAACGCCTTTCAATCTTATTTTCGAGGCGAAGCCTTAACAAATTGAAAAGCAGTGATTCGAATTTTGCCTTACCTAAAACTCATTCAACCCAACGCCTCGGTGGCATTATTTTCATGATGTTTCCTCCGGTGTAAGTTGAACGCTTCTCGCTCGGCGCGGGTTAGATCGAGCGTTAAAGCCACAATTAACAGATTGGTCATTATCAGCCGCACTTTCCGCTGATAATGACAATGCCCCCCGCCGAAGGGACCACTTCTTCAATTAGTGGCCTCACGCCACCCGCCGGTTTTTTGCATAGACCTCGCATAAGAGGATAATTGAAAAGCCCCGCTTAAACCACCAGACTGTGGGCGTCGCACTTCACGCTCAGGATGCCAACTCCTTTAACGGGCGCACATTGTTACCCCCACGCCCTTGAATAAAGCCATGCCAATTTGTGTCCGTAGCGGGTGACAGAATGTGCCACCGAGGGCGCTTTCGTCGCTGCGGTCTCTGAGTGTCCCGGCGCTCACGGCCTTAAAACCTGCGCCCGCTTCTGTCGAGCCGAGCCTGCGCTCTCGGTGGCACAGGTCTTGACTCCAATCGTGGCGCGTGGCAGTTAAGACCACGCGGCTTCTCAAATAGTCGCTCATGTCACAACGTAACCGAGCGGCTGGGTCATGAGGCCCGCCAGACTACCCAGCGGTCCGGCGGGCCTCATAGTTTTCGTACCCGAAAGTCAGTGGCAGAAACTCGCCGAGTTGGCTCAGGCGGCGGGCGCGCGGTCCACCGAGCGTTTGTAGATTCGTGATCCGCCCCTTCGTCGCGTCGCCACTCCCGCACGGACTCCACTGCCATCGCCTGTCGAGCGCCGCCGCAACCGCAGGGCGGCGGGCGTTAGTAAGAAGCGGTGGAATCCTGGGGATATTGTTAATCTGATAGCCTTGCTTATTGACTGCCAAACACAATGCCAACACCAAAATGGACCATCCTCGTCGCTGAGGACACCGAAGATATTCGTCACTTAGTAAAGCTCATGTTAGAGCTCAAGGGGTGTCAGGTGTTGGAAGCCGCGCACGGCAAGCAAGCCATTGAACTCGCCCCGGAGCACCAGCCAGACTTGATCCTGATGGACTTGAGAATGCCCGTGCTCGACGGATTTGAGGCCACCCGCCGGTTACGCCAAATACCGGAGACGAGAAAGATACCGCTTGTTGGTCTCTCGGCACACTGTGACGATGGATGGCATGAAGCGGCGATAGCGGCGGGCTGTGACGACTGTATTATGAAGCCAATAGAAGAGCGGGTGCTGGCTGAAATCCTGTCCCGCTTCCTTCAGTTCTAACATCTGTTCAACATTCAAACTGACCCATACCCTGAGGTGGTGGGTCAGTTTGAAAGCGATGGGTTACAGCGTGGCATTTCGCGCGCCTTCGAGCAGACGTTTGACGGTGGCGATGAGTGCGGAAGAGTCAGGTTTGACGACGTAGGCGTTAGCGCTGGCGAACATCCCCGCGTCGATGTCTGATTGATGGGCGTGGCCGGAGAAGATGATGATGGGCGTGTCTTTGTCGATGGCGCGAATCTGCTCACACAGCGACAGCCCCGACGCGCCCGGCCTCCGGCTATCAATGATGTAGAGGCTGAACTGCGCACGCTCCATCATCCGCAGGGCCTCGTCCGCAGCGGAGACGCTGATGGCCTCCAAGTCCGACAGGCCGAGCATGGCCGTGAGCAACTCGCGGAGCCTTTCGTCGTCGTCCACGCAGAGGATAGGTTTAGTCGGCATTGAGGGACAGCTTTCTCAGGTGAGTTGCAGTGGGTAGCACGACAGCTCAAGTTGCAAAGGAGCGGATAGTACTCTAAGTGCGGGAGGGCACAAAGGTGGTCTCAGCGAACACTCGCCGGCGAGTCAGTTCACGGTGTCATTGCCGGTGACGCGGGTTTTCAGCGCGCCGCCCGACCCACGTCGGATACCCGTCATTGTGTTCCGTGACCGCCCGTGACCAGCGCGTGGACGCGGACTGTCGCCAGCCTACTTGCCAGTTGCTTTGTACACCTCCGCGTCCGGGTGCGCGAGACACATGATCTGCTTGAGGCTCTCAATCTGTTGCTGCTGCTGCTCGATCTGCGTCTGCTGCTCTTTGATGGCGTTGAGCATCGCCCACAGGATCGGATCATTGTTGACCAGCAAGTAGCCTTTGTCGTTTCGCGTCACGGCTTCGGGAATGATCTGCGCCACCGCCTGCGCGCCGAAGCCGATGTGCTCGCCCTCCATCTTGAGGCCCAGCGCATTGTCCGCCGTGTACTGGTACCGTAGCGGCTGCAACTGCATCACGGCGGTGAGGCCGGGAGTGAAGCGCCCGCGCAGCGTCTTGAGGCGCTCATCGGAGAAGGTGGCCCACGAGCCGCCGCCGGGCTTGCTGGCGTTGCCGTTGACCGTCAAGGCCTGATCCAGGGTGGCGGTGCCGATACCGACACGGCCTCCGATTCTATTTAGGACGAGGTCTCGTGTGCCATTCGCGACATAGTCATAGGCAAACATATAGCCATAAGTAGGCGTCGAACCGATGGCGACGCCTGGTCCACTGCCTGTGTTGCTGGGATTCAACCCCGTCGTATCGCCCGTCAACCAACTCGTCCCAATAGCACGCACAGCGACGCCGCCGCTGCTGAGGCTTTCGCCTGACACGCCGCGGCCGCCACCGTTGGTGAAGCCAAACACGCCACTGCCGATGCCGCTTTGGCCAAACACGCCAGCGCCGATGTCAACGACGCCTGCCACGGCATTGGCGTCTGCATTCACCTGTAGCTTGTAACCCGGGTTGCTCGTCCCGATGCCGACTCTGCCATCTGCTGTGACACGCATCCGCTCCGTGATCGTCCCGCCCGTTGGTGCCGTGCGGAAGATCAGCGCCGCCGAGTTGTGCGCCCCGCTGTCGAGGTAGAGTTGCCCCGGAAAGTTCGGACTATTGTTGCCGAAGAACTGGATCGCCGCGCCCGCCGGACTCACCGTCAACTCCGGCGCGCCGTAGAACCGCAGCCCCCGAGGTTGTCCGACAACCGGATGTCTCTGGCGTAGGTCGGCCCGCCCGGCGAGGTGAAGATGATGTCGCCGTCCACCACTTGATTCGCCAGCCGCTCAGGTGTCATCTCCCGCGTCACGGTGGCCATCCCGCTCTGCACTGTGATCGTGCCGCGCTGCGGGCGTGCTTCCTGCGCCGCGTCTGTCACGGTCACCGTGAATGGGTACGCGCCGTCAGCCACTCGCTGCCCGTGCCGATCGGAGAAGTGCCAGTCGAGCGTGCCGCCAGCCACCCCCCCCCGAATCGTAGACCGGCTCCTGGCCGGTGGTGAAGATCACCAGGTGCAGGTGGGTCACCGCGCCGGAGGTGGCGAAATGCACCCGGTCGCTCGTGGCGGTGGCGGTCACCGACGGCGCTGGTGCTTGATTGCTGGTGGGCGGTTGAGTTTGCGCGAGGGCGGTGTTGAGAACTAAGCAGAGGGCACAGAGAGTGGTCCCTAAGCGGGTTGGCGTGAGCATGGTATCTCCTTCCGGTGGTCGGGCGCTGCCGTACACAGGGCAGCGTCGTCGATGAGAGAGAGCGGCCGGTCGGAAGAGGAGGCTGGTGCTCCAGGCTCCGCACGAGGCCAGCGATCAGGCATGTCGCAGCGGCGTCAATGGTATGCCTGCCTTAATCAGCCGTCAATGAAGTTGTCCGTCCAGCCGTCAGCTAACTGTCATGCTGTGCCCCACGATCAAGGGGTGAGGTGTCGCGACACGCCCATCCAAGACTGATCGTGGACAGCGGGTGCCGCCTTCGCAGGGCGGCGCCCGCTGCTGGTCTCGGACCTGGTGCCAACCTCACGCCGCACCTCACCATGACGACTCCCCGCGACAGCGTACAAGCCCGATGGCTGCGCCCCGCGTGCCCTGTGGCGAGACTTGAGGGGCCAGCGCAACTCCCAAGTACCCTCGAGGCAGCGGCGGGCACCGGCGAGCCCCTGCTTCCATGACCCGGCGCGCGGCGGCGGTGCCCACCACTGAGTTGTGCCGCACCGCCGCTGGCGGGATGTGGTTGCCTGATGGTGCCACCTCCCGCGGCCATGGTGAATGGCTGGGCACCGCCGGGTCGCCCGTGAGTCAACTCACGTCGTCAGTGCCGGTCACGCGACGCACCGGCCGTGATCATGAAAACGGGGAGGGGCTGACCCGCCCCACCCGCCACCTGTGGTGGTGACCGCGAGGCGAGAGTGGTCGCTTCTCGCCCGTCTTCAAAATCCTGCGCCGGCCACCAGTTCTGGGCGGCGCACTGCACCCTCGCTCAGTGCCCCGAACGGCTCCATCCCGGAGGTCCAATGTCTGCACAGCGTCCGCCAAACCGCTCCGGTTCGGGACCCACTCTGACCCCTCGCTGCGGACCACAAACGGGTACTTCCCTTTTTAGCTGCCCTTTCGCGCTTTAACGAGGCGGTTTGCGGAGGGATTTGGAGACCGTTGGGGCGCGTGAGAAGCCGCAACTGCTGCCCTCAAGTGCCTGTGTAGTCACACGTTACGGTCAGGTTGGGTTTACCGACTGCCCGCCAATGCAAGTTGACAGTTGTCGGCGGACAGAAATGCATAGCGAATTGTCGTCTTTGGACAACAATTTCCACTGTCATTAGTGGCAGCTTGGCGTGGTCATCGGTCGTCTATTTCCGCGACCAGGTGGACCGTCGCGAGCTGCTGCTGCTGGCGGCGGGGGCGCCCCCTGCGACACGGGCGCGAGTAGTTGCGCTGGACGCCCGTCGGTCGTCTCCTGATAGCCCGCCGGGTGTCTGGCGGCGCCGCGCTGTGGGCCGGCCAATGAGCGGCACGACTCGCCGCCGGTCACGCCGCGTGCGCCGAGCCTACTAAGGTCGCCTCCCTCGTGTAACCTTCGCGCCCACCGCTTAGTGGCTGCGTAGCTGTCAAGCGTAAGCTTCGGCACGGGCGAGCGTGCGGCCCATTCGTGGGGCTGGGTGGCGCCAATCGTTGGCAGTCGCTCGTCGAAACCGTTGACGACGAAGGGGACCCCGCCGGCTGCCATCTGTTCAACGTGGTGGCTATAATTTTTGTCCCCGCCATCCTCCCATCACCAATAGTGCGCCAGATGCAGCACGCTGGCATTATCCGACGCAGGCGCGCAACAATCCGGCGTCCGCGTCGGAGATGGCGATACGCGCCGAAAGCATTTCCCCAACAGCACCCTTCTTAGGGAGCCGCAGACCCGCGCGTGTTCGCACCTTCACCCACGCTTCAGCCGACCTCTGTGCCCGACACTACGCACAGCGCACGGCGAGGCGTCTGTGGTACGCGCGCCGCAGCTTTCGACACCGCGCCATGTAAGCGTGTCGTTGCGAGCAGTCCACGCCTCGCGGCGCTCGAGCCATTCTTCCAGCTTCGGGACGATGCATTTGTCCTCCCGCTCGCCTTTTTTATGGTTAATGTCGGCTAATAATACTTGGCGTGTGCCTTGACCCTGTTGATAGCCTCTGTCAGTTCTGCCTTTTCTCGCTTGCGGTGGTGATTACCGCGCTGTTAGTGCAGACCACTCGTCATGCGTTGAAGAAGCGTCCATGAGGTTACTTCCATCCAAGAGGTAACCCAAACTGAGGTTTCTGATTTCTTCGTTTTTAAAGGGTTCAGTTGCTTGGGAGGCATGGGGTCCCACATCGCCTTTTTAGTTACAAGCTGTTACACGGCCTATTGGACCTCGGACTTCCAGTAACAGTTTCTCGCCTAATCAATGGTAACTGTTCAGCTACCCGGCGCGTTTACTTACCCTTAGTGGCGCTCCCCGGCACGCCCCTGCGAGTGCTCGGAGCACTCCTTTGCCTTGCTTCCTCATTGTCGAGACGTAAGAGCGGATGCGGCAGAACCGCCGCGCTCCTTCCTCAGTCCGAAAGCACCCTGAAGTCTTCTGCTGCAACTTCACCATCCGCAGGTCACGCTCCGCCTGATTGTTGTCGAACGGCACTGAGAAGTCCGTCACGTAGCGGATAAAGCAACATCCTTTCTGTAAATTCCCTTCGGTCACAGGGGCGGGTGGCTGTTCTCCATCGTCAGATACACTCCTTGCGTTTCCCACTCTTCGCTGATCTCCATCAGCACAGCGCTCGCC
>JACCRA010000747.1 GCA_013813825.1 Pyrinomonadaceae bacterium
CGCGGCGCGAGAATTAGAGCTTGGGCTGCGCGCGGGAGAGCGAAAATTCATCTTGCAAGCTCTCATCAGTCAGGAGCCGCGTGCGATGCTTGAATGGTTAGCCGCCGAGGCTGCCGCGTGGGAGCGCCGGCACGCGCAAGGGCAGCACGAGACCTTGGCCTCGATTAGTCAGGCGTGGGCGCGGCGGGCTGGCGAGACGGCGGCTTTGCTGACTGAACTGACGCCGTCCGCTAACGACTAAATCGGAACTTGAAACATCGTGACAGAGAGTAATAGACAGGATTAACAAGATTAACAAGATGAAGCAGGAAAGAGGTGGAGCACGTCGTTTCTGTTATCCTGTCAATCTTGTTAATCCTGTCCATTTTTGTGCGGTTTGATTGAGTGCAACATCACTCGATCACCCGCGCGATCACACATTTCAAGTACAGAGTTTCCGGCACGCCGATGAGCACGGGATGATCGCTGGCTTGAATCCGCTTTTCGATGATTTGGAGACGGCGGCGGGCGTCGGCCGCGGCTTCGGTAAGGACTTCGAGGAAGGCCGTTTCGGTCATGTGGTAGGAGCAGGTGCAGGTGACGAGCGTGCCGCCGGTGTCGAGCAGCTTCAAGGCGCGCAGATTGATCTCTTTGTAGCCGCGCGCGGCGGCGTGGAAGCTGGCGCGATTCTTGGCAAAGGCAGGCGGATCGAGAACGATGGTGTCGAAACGGCTTCCGGCGTCCTGCATCTCTCTGAGCGCGTCGAAGACGTTGGCCTCGCGAAACTCAACATTGGCCGCCCCGTTCAACTCCGCGTTCCGTCCGGCGGCGCGCACGGCCTCGGCCGAGATGTCGAGCGCGAGTACGCTCTCGCACGCCGGGGCGAGGTGCAGCGCGAAGCCGCCGTTGAAAGTGAAGCAGTCGAGCGCGCGGCCGTGCGCGTGGCGACGGGCGGCGAGGTGGTTCTCGCGCTGATCCAGAAACGCTCCGGTCTTTTGCCCGCCGAGCGGCGCGACCCGAAAGCGCGTGCCGTGCTGCGATATTTCCAACTCTCCCGGCGCGTCGCCGTAGAGCACGCCCGCCGTCATCGGCAAGCCTTCGAGCAGACGGACTTTGACATCGTTGCGCTCGACGACGGCGCTCGGGCTGAACTCTTCGATGAGCAACTCGACGAGCATTCCTTTTACCGCTTCCGTTCCCTGCGAAAGCGTTTGCAGCACGAGCACATCGGCGTAGCGATCCACGATCAACGACGGCAGTGCGTCGCCTTCGGCATAGACGAGGCGGAAGGCGTCGGCCTCGCGCTCTAACCCGGCGCGGCGCGCGAACGACGCGCGCAGACGTTTGCGCCACCACTCGCGATCAATCGACTCGTCCTTCCACGAGAGCAGACGCAGCGCGATCTCCGAGCGGTCGCTGTAGAGCGCGTGCGCGACGAAGCGCCCGCGCTCGTCACGCACGCGCACCGTCGAACCGCCCGCGGTTGCCGCCGCCCCGGCTTCGCGCACATCGCTCCGGTAAATCCAGAGATGACCGCCGCGCGCCCGCTCGGTCCCGCGCCGCGTAATTGTGATCGTCGCCAATTTCATGTCAGTCGCGTTCAACTAATACCGAAGTGTGGATCAACCATCCTTGCCCTCTCGCTCTTGAACTGCATCTGCCTTTGCCTGTAGTCTAAGCGCGGTCACATAATCCATCAACAATAGCGCCGGTCAATCGTTAATCGTGAATAACGGAAGCGGGTTTTTACTATTCGTGATTGACGCTTTACTATCTACGAGCAATGATTAAAACCATCGGGTTGATCACGGGCGGCGGCGACGCGCCCGGCTTGAACGCTGTTATTCGCGCGGTGGTGAAGACCGCCGTCTCGGAATACGGCCTGCGCGTCGTCGGCATCGAGGACAGTTTCGAGGGGCTGCTCGGCCAGACGCGGACGCGGCTATTGGAGCCGGCGGACGTGCGCGGCCTGTTGCCGCGCGGCGGCACGATCCTCGGCACGCGCAATCGCGGACGCTTCGTGGATCGCCTCGAAGGCGGCGAGGAGAAACCGCGTGAAGTTTATGAGGAAGCCGCCGCTAATCTGCGGCGGCTCGGCATCGACGGCCTCGTGGTGCTCGGCGGCGAAGGCTCGTTAGGAATCGCGGTCGAATTTGATCGGATGGGGGTGCCCGTCATCGGCGTGCCGAAGACGATTGACAACGATCTGGCCTGCACCGAGTTGACCTTCGGCTTCGTCACCGCGCTCGACATCGCGACCGAAGCTCTTGATCGCCTCCACACCACGGCCGCCTCGCACGACCGCGTGATGGTGCTCGAAGTGATGGGACGACACACGGGCTGGATCGCGCTGCATTCGGGAATCGCGGGCGGGGCCGACGTGATCCTGATGCCGGAGATTCCCTTCTCGATGCAGTCGGTAGCGGACAAGGTGGCGGAGCGCGAGCGTTGCGATTCGCAGTTCAGCATCATCGTCGCCGCCGAAGGCGCGTGCGAGGCGGGCGGCCGAGAGTTTTATCAGGACACCGGCGACCGCCAACACGCGCCGCGGCTCGGCGGCATCGGCAACCACGTCGCCCACGAGATCGAGCGCATCACCGGCAAGGAATCGCGCTGCGTCGTCTTGGGCCATCTCCAGCGCGGCGGCACGCCGAACGCCTTTGACCGGATGCTTGCCACCAACTACGGCTCGTGCGCGGTACACGCGCTGATGCGCGGCGAGCATGGCCGGATGGTGGCGCTGCACGCGGCGGACATCATCACCGTCCCGCTCACGAAAGCCATCGCCAACGTCAAGACCGTCGCGCTCGACAGTCAACTGATTCGCACCGCCCGTGATGTCGGCATCTCCTTCGGCGCGCCCGACGAGGCGCGGTATCACGGGCAGGAAGCGTGCTGAGAGATCAGTCAGCGGTTTTTGTACAACAGGAGAGTCGTCAGTTGTCGGTCTCAGCATATGGGAAGACAATCAGTTGCTGATCGCTGATCGCTGATCGCTGATAGCTTAGTTATGACACAGCATGTAAAAGACAGACTGCAAGCAGAGTTGGATGAATTGGATACGGAGTTGCGCGTTCACTTGCCGCGCGAGATTAAGAAGGCGAAAGAGTTCGGCGACTTACGCGAGAACGCGGAGTATCACGCGGCGCTCGCGCGCCAGCAGTTCGTGCAGGCGCGGATCGGGCAACTGCGGCAACGCCTGATCGAGTTAGCTTCCATCGACACCTCAAAAGTTCCTGAAGGCAAGGCGGCCTACGGCTCGACGCTCGTGCTCTACGACGGCGAGCGCGAAGAAGAAATCACCTACCGGCTCGTCACGCCGGAAGAGAGCGATCCGCCGGCCGGCTTGATCTCCACGACATCGCCCGTCGGCAAAAGCCTGATGGGGCGCGAAGAGGGCGACGAAGTCAAAGTCGTGACGCCCGCCGGGGCGCGCACCTTCGAGATTCGCCGGCTCACGACCCTGCACGACGAGTTGCGGCAAAAGGCGGCACCACAGCCAGAGTAATTATCAGCCTCCGACACGGCGCTCTTGACCTCTCGTCACTCTCACGGAACTGTTGCCGCTTTCAATCGGAGCACATTAAACACTTCGTCACTCCCGGACGGCGGCTCATCACGCGAGCGCGCGTCTTCGTCACATTTGCCTTCGCCCGCTTGGCCGCCGGCGTCTATGCTGCCGCGCATTACATCCCGAAATTATTTGCCGCGAAAGCGCGCGAGCGTCACACAACTTCCGGGATGAGAGCGAGGCCGTCATGCGCCATTTTTTCCGCAAACTCCTGATCGCACTGCTACTGCTTGCCGTCGGCCACACGCTGGCCGGCGAGGCGCGCCAACACTCCTGCGCGATTTACGGCTTCGGGCGCGAATTGACCGACGTGAACGCCCTCCCGAGCCGCCTGCTCCTGTCCGCGACGGCGAGCCTGCCGGGTCTGCTCGACGAACTCGATGTCCCCATGGACGTGCCGGGCGAATGTCCGCTGACATAGAAAGATAAGTACTGAGTACTGGGCTGTTGTCTTCGCTCAGTACTCAGTACTCAGTACTTCGTTAAGAAGTCGGTTGCCATTCCGCGCCCGGATCAGGTCTAATGTCCTTCGTCCATTTCGGGCGGCTATCCGCTCACACAATTTAAGGAGACCAGATTTGATGATCCGATTCACACTTGCGCTCGGACTGTTGCTGGCGCTGTCGGGTGGCATTGCCTCCGCGCAGCAACAGCCGGCGCAGCCGCCTGCGACCGCTGCCAGTAAGCCCGCCGCGCCGCCCGCCATCAAGACGCACTTAAAAGTGGGCGACGCGGCGCCCGACTTCACTTTGCCGAACACCAAAGGTGAAATGGTCAAGCTCTCCGACTTTCGCGGCCAGAAGAACGTCGTGTTGGCTTTCTATATTCTCGCTTTCACCGGCGGTTGAACGAAGGAACTTCAGCAGTATCAGGCTGATATTGCGAAATTCGAGGCCGAAGAGACGCAGGTGCTCGGCATCAGCGTGGACAGCTCACCGGCCAACGCCCGCTTCGCGCAAGACATCAAGGTGACGTTCCCGCTCCTTTCAGACTTCAAACGCAAGATTGTGCAAAGCTATGGCATCTTCAATGAAGAGCGCGGCTTCGGGATGCGCGCCACCTTTGTCGTCGATAAGGAAGGCATTATCCGCCACATCGAAGAAGGCGGCACGGCCGTCGATCCGTCAGGCGCGTATCAAGTCTGCAATTTCTTGAATAAGAAGAAAGCGGAGTAGGCGGATTTTCGAACCGGACGAGAGCGAAATTCTTGAATCGGGGAAAACAACATAGCTCGCATGGCAACCGCTAGCGCGCCCGCAGTTTTCGCCCCGCAAGGAGCGAGAGACAATAGCCGGTGGTCAGCGATGACGCGCAGCGTCGAGCGCCATCAACGGATCAACCTCGGAAAGTAATAGCGCCCTGAAGGGGCGCGACACTAATGACCATTAGTCGTGTCGCACCCCTTCAGGGCGCTGTCTTCATTCACACGTCAAACTGGCGGTGGCGCACTCGCTACCGCTTATGCTGACCACCGGCTGCTATCTCTCGCTCCTGCCGGAGCGCAAAACTTCGCCCTTGTAATAAAACTTTTCTCAGACCATTTCCGTTTAAGTCACCAAGCGTCAGGACTGTCTTTCTCAATGCTGTGAACATCTCCGAGGAGTCAACGTGAAAGCGAAATTCTTATCTCTGTTCGTCACCGCCGCCCTATTTCTGCTCGCGCCCGCCGCTAACGCGCAAACTCATTTGGCTTCCGTGCGCGGCACGATCACTGATCCGAACGCGGCGGTTATTCCCGGCGCAACGGTGAAGCTGATCAATGAAGGGACTAATGACACGCGGATGACGACGAGCGAGGATGAAGGCGAATTTGCGTTCTCTTCCGTCCCGCCCGGCCTATATCGGGTTGAGGCTGAGGCCGCCGGGTTTAGGAAATCCGCACAAAATATCGAACTTAAGGTCAACCAGGAATTAAGGTTCGATGTTTCGCTACAGGTCGGCCAGATCGTGGAAGACGACTTTCGGATCGTCGCGTCGCCGAGTGAACTGAAAAAAGACTCCGCCTCTCTCAGTACGATTATTGAGAATCGTCAGGTCGTCGGCCTCCCGCTCGACGGGCGGAACTTTCTCGATCTGACGCTGCTTGTTCCCGGCGCGGTCCCCGCCGCGCAAGGCTCGGCCGGCTCGGTGCGCGGCGACTTCGCGTTCAACGTCAACGGCGCGCGCGAGGACTCTAATTACTTTCTGCTCGACGGCGTCTATAACGTCGATCCAAAATTGAACACCTTCGGCGTCCAGCCGCCGGTTGATGCCGTCCGCGAGTTCGAGGTGTTGACTAACTCTTACGACGCCTCGTTCGGGCGCAACGCGGGCGCGCAGATCAACGTCGTCTTGAAGTCAGGCACGAACGCGCTGCACGGCAGCCTCTACGAGTTTCACCGTAACGCCGCGCTCGATGCGCGCAACTTTTTCGCGCCCGCCGATCAGCCCGATCCGAAATATATCCGCAATCAGTTCGGCTTCGCCGTCGGCGGCCCCATTATTAAAGACCAGACGTTTATCTTCGGCGACTACGAAGGCACGCGCACGCGCGAAGGCATCACGCGCGTCACGAACGTGCCGACGCTGGCGGAGCGCAACGGCGATTTCTCGCAAAGTTTCTTCGCGCCGCCACTCAATCCGCTCACGCGGCAACTGTTTCCCGGCAACCGGATTCCCGTCGAATTTCAGAACCCCGTCGGGCGCGCCATCGCGAATCTGTACCCGCTGCCGAACCGTAGCGCGCCGTTCCAGAACTTCGTCTCGTCGCCGACTTTGCGTGATCGCAACGATCACTTCGACGTGCGGCTCGATCACAACCGCGGCGACCGCTCGACGCTCACCGCGCGTTACAGCTTCGGCGACCGCGATCTGCTTGATCCGTTCACGGGGCCGACCTTCGCCGTTGTGCCGGGCTTCGGCGTCAACGTCCCGCGTCGCAGCCAGAACGCGATGCTCGCCGAGACCCACATCTTCTCGCCGCGTCTCGTCAATGAAGCGCGCTTTGCCTTTAACCGCGTCGCCTCGTCCGTCACGCCGGAAGGAAGTGGCACGAGCCTCAACCGGCAAGTCGGACTACCAGAGCTTTCGGCGAACGCACGCGATTTCGGTCTGAGTTTCATTACCCTGACCGGCTTCTCGCCGCTCGGCGACGAGTTCAACAATCCGCAGCAGAGCGTGACGAACACTTTTCAGTTTCTGGACACGGCCAGCTACGTGAGAGGCGCGCACTTCATCAAGTTCGGCTTCGACTTTCGCGCTGTCCAGCAGAACGCCTTTCGTGATGTGCAGTCGCGCGGCTTCCTGACCTTCTCCAGCCAAGCGCCGATTACGCGCAACGCGCTGGCCGACTTGCTGCTCGGACTGCCGGCGCTAACCGGCGGCGCGCGCGTCGACAACTACCAACATTTGCGGACTGAGAGTTATAACCTGTTCTTCAACGATAGTTACCGCGCGACGCCCCGCCTGACTATCAACTACGGCGTGCGCTACGAGTACAACTCGCCGGGCGTGGACACGGAAGACCGTGCAAACATCTACGATGTGCCGACACGCTCGTTGGTCCCCGTCGGCACGGCGGGCGTCCCGCGGAGCGGCTATGAAGACGACAAAAACAATTTCGCGCCGCGCGTCGGCTTCGCCTATACGATAGGCGGAGAGGGCGCGACTGTTTTGCGCGGCGGCTATGGCATCTATTACGATCAGAACGCGCTCGCACCCGGCGAGGCGCTCTTCTTCAATCAACCGTTCTTCGATCTCAATCTCTTCTTTTCGTTGCCGGGCCTGCCTCTGACGCTCAACGATCCGTTCCCCGGTTTCTTCCCCTTCCAACTGCCTTCGACCGCCATCAGCTTCCAACGCGACTTGCGGACGCCCTATATGCAGCACTGGAACTTAAACGTCCAGCGGCAACTCGGTCGCAATCGCGTGTTTGAAGTGGCTTATGTCGGCTCGAAGGGAACCAAGCTGTTGACGGCGCGTGACATCAACCAACCGCGTCCCTCATCGGTGCAGCCGAACCCGCGCCCCGTCCCACAGTTTGACGACATCAACCTGTTAGAGTCGCGCGCTAACTCGAACTATCACAGCCTGCAAGCGCGTTTCCAACAACGTCTGACTTCCGGCCTCGCGCTGCTCTCGTCCTATACTTATGCGAAATCGATTGACGAAGCCTCGAACTTCTTCACCAGCGCGGGCGATCCCAACTTCCCGCAAGACAGCCAAAACACACGCGCCGAGCGTGGCCGCTCAAACTTCGACGTGCGCCACCGCCTCTCCGTCAGCTACTCGTATGACTTGCCCCTCGGGCGCGGGCACAACTATCTGAACGACGGCGGCTTTCTGACCTCGCTCGTCTCCGGCTGGCAGACTTACGGCGTCGTCACCTTGCAATCGGGGCGACCCTTCACCGTCGCGCTCGTTTCCGAGTTCGACAACAGCAACACCGGCCGCTCCAACCTCGGCTTCGGCGCGAACGACCGCCCGAACGTCATCGGCGATCCGCGCCTCTCGAACCGCACGCCGGAACGATGGTTCGACACCAACGCTTTCAGCTTCCCGCCGTTCGGCAGCTTTGGCAACGTGGGTCGCAACATTCTCGACGGCCCCGGCTTCCAGAATGTCAATGCCTCGCTCGTCAAAAACACGAGCCTGACCGAGTCTGTCAATCTGCAACTGCGCCTCGAAGCCTTTAACCTCTTCAACCGCCCGAACTTCAATTTGCCCGACAACTTTCTCGGCTCCCCGACGTTCGGCCAAATCACTTCGGCGCGAGAGCCGCGGCACTTGCAGTTGGGAGTGAAATTACTGTTTTAGTTAAGGGCTGTGATCGGGATGGATGGCCGTAGTCTTAAAAGCCTGTGGGACGAGCGCGGGTATGTCGTCGTGTCGAGATTGTTCGCCGCCGCCCGAGTCGTGGAATTGCGGGCGATCTGCGACCGCGTCTTCATTGAATGGCTCGTCGCCCAGCCTGCTCCGTCGCACGCCGCCAATCAGACCAATATGGCTTACCTCACCGAGCCGCAATATTTCGCTCAGCATCCCTCTCAACTGACGACGTTGCTCCGCTTCATCGCTGACGACCACGTGCTCGACACACTTGCCGCGCTCGGCGTTGACGCGCCGCTTTTTCACAACACGCAACTCTTCTTCGAGCCGCGCGACGACACGCGCGCCGGCGACTGGCATCGCGACCAGCAGTTCGGCGCGCCCGACGCGGAGACCGAGCAATTAAGGATGCATCAACACGTCGGCATCCATGCCCACATCGCACTGGTCCCCGATGATCATTTGGAGATCGTGCCCGGCACGCACGCCCGCTGGGACACGGCGGAAGAGTTGGCGATTCGGAAAGGCTTGAACGGGTGTCGTCCCGACGCGGACGAGATGCCCGGCGCGTGTCGTATCACGCTCGACGCGGGCGACGCCGTCTTTTTCAGCGCGTGGAGCATTCATCGCGGGCGCTATGTGGCGGGACGACCGCGCCGCACCTTTGACGCCATTTACGGCGCGCCTTCTCGATTTCCAACTTGGTACACGCCGCCGCCGACCTGCTTCTTGGAGCCGGGCGTGCTCAACGAACTGAAGCCCCGCGCCCGTGCTTTCTTCGCGCGCTTCGTTGACACATACCGGGAGCGTTGGCTGTCGGGGCAGTATGACATCTAAATTGGAACTGATGACATTAGGACAAAGAGGAATAGACAGGATTGACAAGATGAACAAGATAAAGCAGGAAAGAGGCGGGATGCATCGTATCTGTCATCCTGTAAATCCTGTCCATTTCCGGTGCGGTTCGGTTTAGTTGCCGCCCCCGGCGGGCGGCACGCTCCTTGAAACCTTTTGAATGACATGCTCAACAAAATTCATCTCATCACCGCGTGCCTGCTCGCCGCGCTCGGCCTCGTCCACATCGGCTTTACGCCGTTCGCTTACCGGCAATTCACACACAACGCGCTGTGGTTCGTGGGCGCGGGACTGGCGCTCGTCTTCGCGGGTTTCCTCAATGTAACGGCAGCAAGGATAGCGGGACAGGATAAGGTTGTGCATCGGCTGTGTCTCATCGCTAACGCCAGCGTCTTCGCGCTTTTTTGCGTCGCGCTCTCGCTGCTCCGCGAGCCACAAGTGTTCGTCGGCCTCTTGCTCTCAGCCGTCGCGTTCGTCGCCACCATCAAACAAAAGTAAAGGCAAAAGTGAGAGACAGATGACTGTCTTCACTTTTGCCTTTTACTTTTTGCCTTTATGCCTTCTGCTCTCTACTCCGTCAGAGAGTAGCACGCCATCTCGGTGTCATTGCGGACGAGCAGACGGCCGCCGGCGATGGCGGGCACGTTCCACGTCTTGCCGCGTAGCGCGGCAAACTTCGTTACTTCCGTATAAGCCGCCGGGTCGGCCTTGACGAGCACTACTTCGCCCGTGTCCGTCAGCACGATCAGGTGGCCGCTCGCGGCAAGCAGTTGACCGTAGCCATAACGCCCGCCCTTCCACTTGCGCTCGCCGGTCTGCGCGTCCACGCAAGTTAAGA
>JACCRA010000752.1 GCA_013813825.1 Pyrinomonadaceae bacterium
GCTTGCGATGGCGCTTTCATGAGCGGATGAACAGGAGGGAGTTTAATCTAATCCGGGCCAGAGTACGAAGCAACTCCCGTTCGGTCTTGCACAACCTTACCTGACAGGCTCTTGAGTTTCGATCAGAGATTTGACTTAGGCGCTGGCGGCGTTGAGCGAATAGCGTTCGAGTTTGAGGTAGAGGCCGCGGCGGGTGAGGCCGAGCTCGCGGGCGGCGCGGGAGATGTTGCCGTCGTGTTTGCGGAGCGCCTCGGAGACCATGCGGCGTTCCAGTTCGGCCATCGCGTCGGCGAGATTCGTGTGCTGGTTGGCAATCTGCGTCACGTCCAAGCTGCCGGCGGCGGTCGTTGACGCCTCCTGCGAGGATGGAGCGGTGACGGGCGCGGAGATGCGTTGGAGTTCGGGCGAGAGGTGCGTAGGCGTGATCAGCGTGCCGTCCTCAGAGCGGGCGACGACGCGCTGAATCTCATTGCAGAGTTGGCGGACGTTGCCGGGCCAGTCGTGAACCATCAGCAGGTCAACGGTCTGCGGCGTGATGCGAATGTCGGAGCGGGAGAACTTCGCCGAGTAGTGGTTGACATAATAGTTGACGATGGCCGGAACTTCCGAACGGCGTTCGCGCAGGGGCGGAACGCGCAGGCGGATCACGTTCAGGCGGTAATATAAATCTTCGCGGAAGCGCCCTTCGGCGACGAGTTTTTCCAGATCGGTGTTGGTCGCGGCGATGATCCGCACGTCCACCTTCGCGGGGCGCTGCTCGCCGAGCGGTTGAATCTCGCCTTCCTGTAAGAAGCGCAAAAGTTTCGGCTGCACGTCGAACGGCAAGTCGCCGATCTCGTCGAGAAAGAGCGTGCCGCCTTCGGCCGCGCGGATCACGCCGGACGAGTCCGAGACCGCGCCGGTAAAAGCGCCGCGCCGGTAGCCGAAGAGATAGGCGTCCGACAGTTCTTTCGGCACCGCCGTGCAATTAAACGGGACGAAGACTTTCTGCTTTCGTGAAGACAAAGCGTGGATGGCGCGGGCGACCAGTTCCTTACCGGTCCCGGATTCGCCGGTGACGAGCACCGTCACGTCCGACGAGCGTATCTTATGGACTTCCTCAACCAGTCGCGTCATCGCCGGACTCGAATGAATGAAGCCGGGCATGAGGCTCGCGCCGGCGTAGCTGCTCTGCTGTTGCGCGCCTGTCCCCTGTGCGACGCGCGCGCGCAAGGCGCAGACGTTCATCCCCAATTCCACCACGCGCAGCAGGGAATCGACCGGCAGCCCGCCCGGCAGGACGGCGGCACGCGGCTCAAGATAAATGGTGGCGGCGGGCGCGTTCGCTGGCCGCAAAGCGATCACCGTGGCATCGTGTTGAAGCGCGAACTGGTCCCGCTCGCCTTCGGTGCGCGCCTCGCAGATCCCAATCGCCAACTGCGCCGCGTCTTCGGCGTCGCAGCCGTGTGCGACGATTGCCCGCGCGCGATTCTCTTCGTCAACCTCGGCGATCAAGACTCGCCGCGCGTCTGTCTCTTGATGGAAGACGGCGGCCAACTCGCGCAGCAGCAAGTCGCGCGAGGCGACGGCCTCGGTGAGACGCAGCGTCAGCAATTGCGCGAAAGCGGAAGTCTCTTGCCGCTGTCCGATGTTTAAGGCGTCGGGTTCGGCCAGTGTCTCTTCAGCGCGCGCGATGTCGAGTGCGGCTCCTAACTCGCGGAACTCGCGAAGCGCGCGGGCGAGCGGCTCGGCGGCGCGTTCCGGTTGAGAGCGCGCATAAGCGCGGCCGAGGCCGAAGAGCGCCTGCGCCGTGCGGTAGCGGTCGCCGAGGATGGAAAAGATCGAAACGCCGCGTCCGAAATGATGCGCGGCGAGAGCAGCGTCGTCGCGGGCGAGGGCGAGTTGGCCGTGCAGTTGTTGCGCTTCGGCGGTCAGCGGCAGGTCGGCGGTCGTATCGCCGATCTGGTCCGCGATTTCTCGCAGTTGGGCGTGGGCGGCGTCCAACTCGCCGCCGCGCAGGTGCGCCGCCGTTAGCAGCAAGTGCGAATCGCAGACAGCCTTCCGATCCCCGATCCGCTCGGCCAACGCCAGCGCTTGCCGACCTTCTGCCAACGCCCGCGCCGGCTGACCCATCGCGAGGTGGCACCGGCCGAGCGTGCGGAGCGCCTGTCCGGTGTACCACTTATTGCCATTATCGATGGCGATCCCGACGGCGCGCTCAAGGTGCTGCTCGGCGGCAGGCAACTCGCCGCGCAGCATCATCAACTCGCCGAGCGAGTCGAGGATCATCGGCGTGTGCGCGCCCCGCTCATCGAACTCCGAGGCGAGCGTGAGCGCGCGCTCGAGCGCGGTCTGCGCGCGGGACCAATCGCCGACCAGAATCAGGTTGATGCCGAGGTTGTTGTAGCCGAGCGCGGCGTTGGCCTTGTGTTCGGTCCGCTCGTAATAGTCGATGGCTTTTTCGAGGTAGCGGATGCCGTCGTGCGGGCGCTTGAGGAACCAGCAGATGCCGGCCATGTTGGCGTAAGTCTTGCCGAGCAGGAAGTGGGCGGGCCGCTCGCCGACCAGTTTCAGCGCCTGCCCGTAGTTGTCCAGCGACTCTTCATAGGCCCCTTCGCAACTGTCGGCGAGGGCGAGTCCCAAGTATGCCTCCGCGAGGCCGCGCCAGTCGCCTGTGTGACGAAAGTGTGCCAGCGCACGTTGCGAGTTGTCGCGCGCGATGGGGTACTCATTGATATGACGATAGACGCGCGCCAACGCCGCGTAGAGCGCGCCCGCCTGCGCCGGCGAATCCTCAGCGGAGATTTCGCGGAGCGTCGCATAGAGCAGGGTGATGGCTTTCGGGTGATCGCCCGTGTAGTTGTACGCGAGGCCCAACTGGACCATCAGCGCGACGGACTGTTCGGCGCTCAGGCCGGCACGGGCGGCAGCAGTCTCGTAAGCCTGCACGGCGTCGAGCGACTCGCGGTAGCGCCCCTGCATTTCGTGCGCGGCGGAGAGCAGGCAGCGCGCCTGCGCGACGAGCGCCGCGTCGGTGCCCGCCGCTTTGATATGCTGCCGCAACCGCGCCGCAGCCTCGCCGGCACGCCCGCGGTCGAGCAGTTCGCGCGTCGCCTCGATCTCGCCCGCCAGCGCGGCGCGGTCGCGCGCGCGCGCCTGATTCCGCGCGTCCGACAGGTTGACGACACTTCGGTTGGCAGGCATTCGTTGTGGGCTTCCGGCTACGGTGCAGAGTCCGCCTTAGTCCTTCGCCTTCAACGGCCGGCGCGGCGAAATACTAATGCGGTGGCAAAGTGTGAGTAACGGTTGGGATACCGGTTCAGCTTTACGCAAAGTTGAACAAGATAAACATTCCCAAAGGGCTGAACATTCCAGAATCTAGCAAAAGCCGCGGCGGGTGACAAGCCGTAGCATCGTTAATGGGCGGCGGCGGATCGTGAATAAGGGGAATGTATTTTCTATCCATGAGCCGCCGCCGATTGGCGACTTGTGGTACGCGCATTGACCTGAGCGACGAAAGTGATGTATTGAGCAACTGAACATGCATTGAAACAAATCCGAGGCGCGCGGGCCGGTGTCTGGAGAATGTGCAACCATCGGCGGGCGACGTTGCCCGCCCGGCCCGATCTTCACGCCGACGATTAGCGTAGTTACACAATCTTCAAAAGGAAGGACAAGTGCCGTTCGCGAGGGGCGGGCGCGCTTTGGGATTCATTGATGGCTACTACAACCGCTGATCCACAGGTCAAGCAAAGTAATTGGTTGCGGCGCTGGCTGCTGCAAGACATCGAGAATAAGCCGGCAGGGCCGCACGATCCTGAGGGCCAGCACCGCCCGCACTCGTGGTGGCAGGTGATGTGCCTGACGGGCGTCGATTACTTCTCGACGCTCGGCTACCAGCCGGGCATTGCCTTCCTCGCGGCGGGCGCGCTCTCGCCGATTGCGACGCTCATCCTCGTGCTGCTGACGCTCTTTGGCGCACTGCCGATGTACAATCGCGTCGCCGCTGAAAGCCCGCACGGCGTCGGCTCGATCTCGATGCTTGAAAATCTGCTGGCGCGCTGGAAGGGTAAGCTGTTCGTGCTCTGCCTGCTCGGATTCGCCGCCACCAGTTTCATCATCACGATCACGCTGTCCGCCGCCGACGCCACCGCGCACATCGTAGAGAACCCTTTTGTGCCCCACTACCTGCACCACGAGATTCTGGTCACGCTGGTCTTGATCGGGTTGCTCGGCGCGGTCTTTCTCAAGGGATTTAAGGAGGCCATCGGGATCGCGGTGGTCATCGTCATAGTTTACATCCTGCTGAACCTCGTCGTGCTCGGCGTCGGCTTCTACCAACTCGCGTTGCAACCGCAGTTGCTGGGCAACTGGAAGAACGCGCTCTTCGGCAATTACGGCAACCCGTTCCTGATGATTGGGGCCGCGCTCGTCGTCTTTCCAAAACTGGCGCTCGGCCTGTCGGGGTTCGAGACCGGCGTGGTGGTGATGCCGCTGGTGAAGGGCGATCCGGGCGACGAGTACGAGCGACCCGCCGGGCGCATTCGCAATACTCGCAAGCTGCTGGCCGCCGCCGCGCTGATCATGAGCGTGTTGCTGATCTCCAGCAGTTTTCTCACCACGACGCTGATCCCGGCGCACGAGTTTCAGCCCGCGACGGAAACGACCGAGGCCGGGAAAGCGAGCGGACGTGCTCTGGCTTACCTCGCCCACACTTACCTCGGCGATGTGTTCGGCACGGCCTACGATCTGAGTACAATCTTAATCCTGTGGTTCGCCGGGGCGTCCGCGCTGGCGGGACTGCTTAACATCGTGCCGCGCTACCTGCCGCGCTATGGCATGGCTCCGGACTGGGCGCGCGCGACGCGGCCCCTGGTTCTCATCTTCACGCTGATCTGCTTCGTGGTCACGATCCTCTTCGCCGCCGACGTCAACGCCCAGGCGGGCGCGTATGCAACCGGCGTTCTCGCCGTGATTACCTCCGCCACCATCGCTGTGACGCTTTCCGCCTACCGCCGGGGGCAGCAG
>JACCRA010000757.1 GCA_013813825.1 Pyrinomonadaceae bacterium
AAAATGACGGGGCGCGCAATGCCCGCGGAATCGGCGGAGGATTTGCCGGAGACGGAAGTTCACGAAGTTGTTGTCGCCGGTGAGCGGCACGGCGCGCGCTACGAAGAAACTATTTCAGCGCGAGGGACGACCTAAACAGCGTGAACATCCGAACAGCGGTTGACTTGATGCGTGCCGCGAATAGCAGCGGCGTGGCAGAGTTCTTTGACAATAAAATAACAGGCTTCTCAATCGATTCGCGTTCAACCGCGGAGGGCGAGCTTTTCTTCGCCCTCTCGCCGGTTGATTACGCGAGGCACGGATTCAACGGCGCGGAGACAGCCGCCGACGCGCACGACTTCATCGCGCAGGCCATCAGTCAGGGCGCGACGGCGATTGTCGCCCGCCGCGAGCGCGTCGCGGGCGATCAGCAACTCGAAAATTTTCGCGCTCAACTCCTGCTCGTCGAAGACGTGATCGAGGCTTTGCAGTTGCTCGCTCAGAGCGTGCTGCGTGAGTGGGCGCGTCCGCTCGTCGGGATCACCGGCAGCGCGGGCAAGACGACGACGCGAGATTTAACGGCGCACGTCCTCGGCGCTTCCGGCCGGCGGGTGCTGAAGAGCAAAAAGAATTTCAACAACGAGTTGGGATTGCCGCTCTCGATTTTGCAGATGGAGACGATGGGCGCGCAGCCCTCGGATTACGATATGGCGGTGCTGGAGATGGGCATGTCCACGCGGCACGAACTGCGGCGGCTCTGCGAGATCGCGCCGCCGGATATTGGCGTTGAGTTGCTGATCGCGCCGGTGCATCTGGAATTCATGAAGTCGATTGAAAACATCGCTGCCGCCAAGGCGCAACTCGTCGAAGGGATCAAACCGGGCGGCACCGCTGTGCTTAACGCCGATGATGAACTGGTCGCCGCGATGCGCGCGAAGCACGACGGCCCCGTGATCACTTTCGGCGTCGAACAAGCGGCGGACGTGATTGCCACGGACATCGACGCCACCCGGCTCGGCCAAAACCATTTTCGTTTGCGAACGCCGCTCGGTGAAGCGACGGTCGAATTGCCGCTGCCCGGCCGCCACAACTTAATGAACGCACTGGCCGCCGCCACTGTCGCGACGTGCTTCCGGATCGGCGCTGAAGAGATCGCCGCGTCTCTCGCCACGGCCGCGCCTTCCGAGATGCGCGGCGAGGTACTTGAATTCGCCGCCGGCTTCACCATCATTGACGACTCATACAACTCGAACCCGCGCTCGCTTCTGAGCATGGTTCGCTCGTTGGTCGAAAGCTGTGGCCGCCCACACGAGGGCGCGCGGCGTCGCACGGTGGTGGTCGCGGGCGAGATGCTGGAACTTGGAACGGACGCGCCCGCGATGCATCGTGAGGCCGGCCGCGAGATGGGAGGCTTCGGCGTTGACGCCCTCTGGGGCGTGCGCGGGCTGGCGCGGGAATTGATTACAGGCGCACGCGAAGCGGGAATACCTTCCGATTCGATACGGTTCTTCGACTCGTCGGAAGAAGCCGCTCACGCGCTCACCGCCGAGGCGCGTGAGGGCGATCTGATTTTAGTCAAAGGCTCACGCGGCGTTCGCACGGACACCATCGTTCGCGCGATGAAAGAAAGATTTGAACTGAAAGACGCAGAGGCGAAGTCGGGGGGCCGCAATTAGAGTCACGGCAAACATCGTCCCGCTTTTTCATTGACTACTAACCACTGACCACTGACTCCGATGATCTACTACATCTTTTACGAATGGATTTACAAGAGCCTCTCGCAGCAGTCGCCGGAGTCGGTCTTCGTCAAGGCCTTAAACGTCTTTCAGTATGTCTCGTTCCGCACGGCCTACGCGACGGTGACGGCGCTCTTGATTTCGCTCCTGTTCGGCGGGCGCGTGATTCGGGCGTTGAAGACGTGGAACGTCGGCCAACAGATTCGCGCGGAGGGGCCGCAGGCGCACATGGCGAAGCGCGGCACGCCGACGATGGGCGGCGTCTTGATCATCGGCTCGGTGCTCATCTCGACGCTGTTGTGGGCGCGGCTCTCAAACCTCTACATCTGGATCATTATCATCGCGACCGCGCTCTTCGCCGTTATCGGCTTTCTGGACGATTACGCGAAGGTCGCTAAAAAGCAGAGCCTCGGTCTGACAGGCAAGCAAAAGCTGCTCGCGCAACTTCTGATCGCGGCTGGCGTCTGGGCAACGCTCTACTTTTTCGCCGACTACTCTTGGAACCTGAGCATCCCGTTCTTCAAAGACACGGATATCACAGGCATCACGAAAATCGGGCCGTGGATTTATTTGCCGTTCATCATACTGGTGCTGATCGGATCGTCGAACGCGGTGAATCTAACGGACGGGTTGGACGGATTGGCGATCAGCGTCACCTTCATCGCGATGGTCGCGCTGACCGCGTTCACTTACCTCAGCGGCGATGAGCGTTGGGCGCGGCTGCTCTTAATTGACCACCGCAAGGAGGTCGGCGAGTTGACGGTCTTTTGTGGCGCGATGGCCGGCGCGAGCTTAGGCTTTTTGTGGTACAACGCGCCGCCCGCCGATGTCTTCATGGGTGATGTCGGCAGCCTCGCCATCGGCGGCGCTATCGGTACCATCGGCGTGCTCACCAAGCAGGAAGTGATCTTGCTCTTGGTCGGCGGCGTGTTCGTCCTCGAAGCTCTTTCGGTGATGTTGCAAGTCTCTTTTTTCAAGATGACGCGTCGCAGCACCGGCACCGGGCGGCGCTTATTCAAGATGACGCCGCTGCACCACCACTTCGAGATGCAAGGCTGGAAGGAGTCGAAAGTCGTCTTCCGTTTTCTGATCCTCGCGATCCTGTTCGCGCTGCTCAGCCTTTCGACGCTGAAACTGCGATAGAGATACATCTGACATCGGACTCGGAATGTTGTGGAAGCAACTGGTAAAAAAGTTTTGGTGATTGGGGCGGCCAGAAGCGGTATGGCGGCGGCGCGATGGTTGGCGGCGCGGGGGGCGACGGTGGCGCTGCATGATCGCAAGC
>JACCRA010000759.1 GCA_013813825.1 Pyrinomonadaceae bacterium
GGCGGCGCGAACTGGCGCAAAGTGCAGGGCATTCCTTCGCAGTCAAGGCGCACGCGCGCGATCTTGCAGCACCCGTCCGTCGCGGGCGTCGTCTATGCCGGCACAACTGAAGGCTTCTGGCGTTCGACTAACGGCGGCGATTCTTGGATGCTGACCACTTCGCGCCAACTCGAAATCAACGCCATCGCCGTCCACCCGAGAGCACCGCAAGTGGTTTATATCGGGACCAATAACTACGGCGTGATGATCTCTCGCGACGCCGGCAAAACTTTCGTGCCGAGCAACGAGGGTTACAGCGGACGGCGCGCCTATTTCATACTGCCCGACCGCGAGCAACCCGGCCGCTTTTACGCCGCGACGATTAACACCGCGACAGGCGGCGGTTTCTTCTTCGTCAGCAATGACGGTGGGCTAACGTGGCAACCCTCGATGCGGAACATGCCGAACCGTCTCATCGCCTATTCCATCTTGCAGGACAACCGCGACAGCAAAGTTATCTATTTGGGGACCAATTTGGGGATGTATCGTTCCACTGATCGCGGCGCATCGTGGGCGCCGATTGGCGCTCTCGGCAGCGATTCGCCGGTGGTTGAGAAACCGACTAAACGGCGCGGTCGTGGGGCCGGCAGTGGCAACAATGGCAACAATACGGCCACGGCGGCTCGCCGCGGTTCAGCCGTCGCTGCCACAACCCCAGTGCCCGCTGCGCCGCCGGTCCCAGCTAAGCGCGCGGATGAGACCGTCAAACGCGCCCAAGAGGCGCTGGCACTCGCGGGATATTCGCCCGGCAGCGCGCCTGACGGTGTAGCTGGGCCGCGCACTGTCGCGTCAGTTCGGAAATTTCAAGCCGCGAAAAACTTACCGCAGACCGGCAAACTCGATCATTTAACTCTCGCCGCGCTCGGTCTGGCTGGCGGAATGCAGACCGAAAGGACAGCGGACGGATTGGAGAATGCTCCGCTGGCCCTAACTGAAACCGTCAACGCGCTCGTTTACGCCTCCGATCCGTCGAGCGTCGAGACGGTCATGTTGGCGGCCACGAACGCCGGACTCTATCGCACGAGCGATCCGCTCAAGGGCTGGCAGAAACTGGCCTTCAGTTCCGGTCTTGATGCGCGCACGCTCTGCGTCTCGACCAGTGCGCAGAATCCGCAAGCGATCTGGGTCGGTACTTCAACTTCCGGCGTCCTTGTTTCACGCGACGGTGGGAAGTCTTGGCAGGAAGTGGAGGGCGTGCCAAAAACCGCTCCGATCAATGTTATCGAGCAGGACCCGGAGCGCCCGGAATACCTTTATGTCGGCACCACGCAGACGCTTTTCATCTCGCGCGATGGCGGCGAGAAGTGGCTCCGGCGGGGTGGTAATCTGCCCTACGGCAGCTACACCAGCATCATCATCAACCCTAGTAATCGAGACGAGATTTTCGCCGGTAGCGCCTACGAGCGACTAGAGAACAATGGCATCTTTCACTCCAACGACGCCGGCATGACTTGGAAGCGCGTCGATCCTGATTTGCCAAGCCGTCGCGTGTGGACGCTGGCACTCGACCCCAACGATGCGGGTAAACTGTTGGTCGGTTCGCACTCAGCCGGTGTCTATATTGCCCGCCGTGATGTCAGCGCGAATGCCGCCGCCAACGCGGAAAAGTAAGAAAGCAGTAAACGAGTGAAGAGTAGTGGGTGACGAGCGAAGGCAGTTGAGAGGCCCTGCTCGTCCCCGTTACTCTTCACTCGTCATTGCTGTTGAAGCCTTGACACGTTTGCGTTTAGGCGTGTACATTGCCGCCCTACCCGGTCAAGCGACGGGTGTTAGTCGGGTCACGCGGGTGATCCTCGGGCACGATGGAAATTAGAAACTTTGAGTCCCCTTCTCGACTTCTTGACGGCTCGCATCCCCGCCTTTTATTAGCATCCGACAATCACCATTCAAGACTTCGCCAGCAGGTAATGGTCGTGACCATTAGTTAAGAGCCACGGCTTTTGATCCTTAGCTGGCGTTCAGTCGCGCTTGTACAGGGCGGCGTGCGTGAACCTAAAACGCGCCACGAATCCCGGAGGAGTCTCACAGGAGTTTGCATGTCCACTGAAGAGAATAAGCCGCTCGGCGGCGAAACCACCAACGATAATCCGCCAACTGGCGGCGCATCCGACGCGCCCGCCACGATTGGCGATCCGCGCGGCACCTCAAATGTCACCAGCGCCGCGACCTCTACTGCCTCCGCACCGGCCGCTGCTCCGACACCGGCGGCGATGACCGACATGGACGACGACGAAGATAATCGTTCGTCTTCGGATGTGGACTTCGGCGCGATGCTCGATCAGTACGAGCAGGAGCAGGCGGCTTTTCAGGAAGGCGCGGTCGTGCGCGGCATCGTCGTCAACATCAACGAGCGCGGCGTCGTCATCGATTTCGGTTACAAGTCGGAAGGCATTGTCAACCCCGAAGAGTTTATGGAAGACGGCGAGTTGGCTGTCAAGCGTGGCGACGAAGTAGAAGTGCTCATCAAGAACATGGAGACGCAAGAAGGCGTCCCGCTGTTGTCGCGTGCCGACGCCGTGCGGATGCGCGCGTGGGATCAGTTAGAACAAGCCTACCGCGACGGCACTCCCGTCAAGGGACGTATTGTCGAGCGCGTCAAAGGCGGGTTGCGCGTTGACGTGGACGGCGTCGCCGCGTTTTTGCCTGGCTCACAAGTTGATAGCCGCCCGGTGCGGAACCTCGACAGTTTCCGCAATCAGGAGATTGAAGCCAAAGTCATTAAGCTCAACCGGAAGCGCGCGAACGTCGTGCTCTCGCGCAAGGCGGTGCTCGACGAAAGCAACGAGGGGCGCAAGGGCGACACGCTGAAAAATCTTGAGGAGAGCATCATTGTCGAAGGCCAGATCAAGAACCTGACTGATTACGGTGCATTCGTCGATCTGGGCGGCATCGACGGATTGCTGCACGTCACGGACATGTCATGGGGCCGATTGCTCAACCCGGCGGAGCTGTTCAAGGTCGGCGACAACGTGCAGGTCAAGGTGTTGAAGTTCGACCGCGAGCGGGAGCGGGTCTCGCTCGGATTCAAGCAATTGCTGCCCGATCCGTGGGAGAGTGTCGAAGAGCGTTTCGTGCTCCGCAGCCGCGTTAAGGGGCAGGTCGCCAGCGTCACGGACTATGGCGCGTTCATCGAGTTGGAGCCGGGCGTCGAAGGCTTGGTTCACGTCTCGGAGATGAGTTGGTCGAAGCGGATGAAGCATCCTAGCAAGCTCGTCAATATCGGAGAGACAGTCGAGGCCGAAGTGCTCGGCGTTGATCCCAAGGCGCGGCGCATCAGCCTCGGCATGAAACAGATCCAGGCGAATCCGTGGGAGTCTCTGCGCGAGCGTTACCAAGTGGGTTCGCGCGTTGCCGGGCGTGTCCGTAATCTGACGGACTTCGGCGCGTTCATCGAAGTCGAAGACGGAGTTGACGGCCTCGTTCACGTCTCCGACATCTCTTGGAACAAGCGAATCAAGCACCCCGGCGAGGTGTTAAAGAAGGGACAAGAGATCGAGGCGGTCATTACCAACATCGACACGGAAAACCGCCGCCTCTCGCTTTCAATCAAAGACACGGAGCCGAGCGCGTGGGAGCGGTTTATCTCCGAACACAAGCCGGGCGACGTGGTGCATGGCAAGATCACACGCTTCGCGAATTTCGGCGCATTCGTCGAGCTGGCTGAAGGGTTAGAAGGCTTGTGTCACGTCTCGGAGTTGTCCGAGGAGCGCGTGGAGAAGCCGGAGGACGTGGCGCAGATCGGTCAGGAGATGGATTTCCGTATCCTGCGAATTGAGCCGGAAAACAAGAAGATCGGGCTGTCAGCGCGTGCGGCGCATAGCGACGAGACTGTTGTTGATACGAAAACTTATTCGAGCGAAGCCAAAGGCGGCATGGCTTCGCTGGCCGAACTGGCCGATTTCGGTTTGGGCCGGAAGCAGGCTGAAGGCGAAGACGAATAAGTTCAGAGGCGAAATTACTGGCAAAAGACAAAAGCGGGGCGTCAGCAAAGCGCCTCGCTTTTCTTTTTGCCTTGCTGATTCTGTTTCCACGGTTGAGACGTAAACTATTTATCTTGTGCAGTTTCCGTCTTGCGACGGGACAGCAAGTTTGCTACTGTACGAAAGGTTCTTCGAGTAGCCGGCGTTGACTCTGGTTCCTGTAATTGTTCCGTTCCGGTCTTTGTCGGTACAGCCTTAGACGAGAGGTTTCATCGTTATGACGAAAGCAGAGTTGGTTGATGATGTCGCGCGGGCGGCGGAGTTGACTAAAAAAGACGCGGAACGGCTGGTCGAAATTGTCTTCGAGAGCATTATCGACACCCTCAATCAAGGCGAGAAGATCGAGTTGCGCGGATTCGGCAGTTTCCGCGTGCGCGAGCGCGGCGCGCGGCGTGGCCGTAATCCAAAGACCGGCGATCCAGTTGATATTCCCGCCAAGCGCGTGCCCTATTTTAAGCCGGGCAAGGAATTGAAAGAGTTAATCAACGAGGACGGCGCGACCACACCGGCCGCCGTCTCGGCCCCGCCTGCTGCCGCCGACGTTCAGCCTAGCCCCGAAGAGGGAAGTCAGGGCAGCCATAATAATTCGCCTTTCATGTCTTAACTTCGCGCAACAAGGTGGCTGTGAGATGGATAGGCTGTGGACTCCGTGGCGCTACCATTATCTCGCCGGCGAAAGCGGCGAGAAGTGTGAAGCCTCAGACCCCGATTGTATTTTCTGCACGCTCCAACAAGATCAATCCAAAGACAAGCAACATTTTATTCTACACCGGGCGAAATTTAATTACGTCGTCCTTAACATCTACCCTTACACGAGCGGGCATCTGCTCATCGTCCCCTACCAGCACACCGCCGAACTCGATGCCGCCACGCGCGACACGACCGACGAACTGATGGAACTGGCAAAGAAGAGCCAGACTGCTTTGCGTGCGACTTACAATGCACAAGGCTTCAACCTCGGCATGAATCTCGGCCGCGCCGCCGGAGCCGGGGTGGCCGGCCACATCCATTTACACGTCATGCCGCGCTGGGCCGGCGACGCCAACTTCATGACAACCGTCGGCGAAACCCGCGTCCTTCCCGAAGATTTATCCACCACTTACTCACGACTGCTCGGAAAGTTTTAAATGCAGTGACAAGAGACGAGATAAGAGCATGTTTGGCTTGTCACTCGTCGTCTATCGCTCATCACTACCTTTTGACCGCCTCATCTTCGACCTCGCCGCCTTTACTGATCGGGACTTCGGCGGGGCGACTGTAAGTGAGGCCGCGCTCTTCGGTATCGAGATCGGCGGGCGGCAGCAGGGGCGGGAGCGCGCCGGTCGGCGGTGCGGGCGGGTTGAAGCCGGGATAGTCGATGCGCGCGTGGTAGATAGCCGTCAGCGACGTAATGATCGACTCGCGAATCGCGGTCAGTTCGCGCAAAGAGAGATCGCATTCATCGAGTTGTCCGTCGCTCACAATGGCGTCGAAAATTTTGCCAACGATGCTGCGGATATTCTCAGGGTCGGGACGCGCCAGCGAGCGTGCGGCGGCCTCGCATGAATCCGCCAGCATCATGATGGCTGATTCCTTGAACTGCGGTTTGGGGCCGGGATAGCGAAACTCCTTTTCGTCAACTGCCTCGCCGTGAATCGCCTGTGCCTGCGCCTTGCGGAGAAAAAAATGGAGCGTGCGCGTGCCGTGATGCTGCGGAATGAAGTCGGCGATCTTTTGCGGCAGGCCGATCTCGTTCGCGAGTTTGAGGCCATAAGTGACGTGGCTGGTGATGATGCGCGCGCTGTTCGACGGGCGGATGCGGTCGTGGGGATTGGTTCCCGTCTGATTCTCGATGAACATGTCGGGCGCGGCCAGCTTGCCGATGTCATGATAGAGCGCGCCGATGCGGGCGAGTAGTGGGTTGGCGTTGATCGCGCGGCACGCTTCTTCAGCTAATTGACCGACGGCGTGTGAATGCTGATTCGTGCCCGGCGCGCGCAAGGCCAGTTGGCCGAGTACCGGCAAATCGGCGTTTGAAAGTTCCAGCAATTTCACGTCTGTCAGAATGCCGAAAACGGATTCGTTGACCGGCAGGCCGCCGGCCGTGAAGATCGTCGTCAGAATGCCGCCGATAATGCCGCAGCCGAGCGAGAGCATGATCGTCCCGAACGTGAGCGGTTGCTGCGCGGTAAGGATGACAGCGATGGCGGTCACCGAGTTGACCACGCCGACAAATAGGCCGGCCAATGTTACCGATTGTCGCTCGCGATAGCGGCTGATTCCGTAGATTGCGGCTGATGACGACACCATCGCGTAGCAGGCCATCAGGATGTTGTTAGGCAGCAGCAGTCCGGCGAAGAGCGCGCCGATGATCCCCGCCGTCAACGCCAGATGCACGTCCATCAACAAGGCGACGAGCAGCGTCGCCGATGCGAAAGGGATGGCGAAGCCCCAGATCATCTCGTCGTTCCACGGCGCGCGTCCGCCCTGCGCGGCGATGCTGTCGGCGATGACCGCGCCGACCCTCATCAGCACCGTCTGGACGAGAATGGCCGAAGCGACGAGCGTAAACGCGCGCCCTTTCGAGAGTGAGAGCGCGGAGACTTGGCTCCGGTGCTCGATAAACTTCCAAGCGCCCCAATAGAGCGCGACGACGATCACAAAGAGGCCGATGAAGTGCTGTGGACGACGTTTGCTCTGACTGTAAGCGCGGATGGCCTCGAACTGCACGAGCATCTGCTTCGTCACCGGATCGCCCTCGCGTGCAACGATCTGATTGCGCTTCAGATTGGCAAAGATGGGCGGGGCATTCGGGTAGAGCGCACGCGCGGCCTGTGTGGCTTGCACGTCTTCGACCGGCAGATCAGACGGGGAGACGATGTCGGTGCGCGCCACGTCGCCTTCAGCGTAAACTCCGGCCGGGAGCGGCGAATGCAGGCGCGCCAGCAGCAATGTCGTGACCAATGACAACAGCGCGAAGGCAAGCAAAAACTGCGTGGTCGGGCGAAGCCATTTGAACGGGCGCGCGACGGCCCGCAACGCCGCGCGGCGGGCGGCGGCGAGGGGAGTCGCGAGGTTGGGGCGGCGGCGACTGTTCATTTAATTGGGCCGGCAACTCCGACGGTTTCGTGCAGGCCCGTCTGCTCGTCGAAAAGAATTGGCTTCGTCTCCATCGGATGCGTGAGATCACGCGCCAAAAGCGCGCCGGCCATCTCCAGCATCGGACGCAGACTGCGGGGATCGAGCGCCGAGATGCTGACACACTGCCGCGCTCCGACGGTGCAAACTTGACGCAGGATGGCGCTCATCGTGTCGGCCGCGACGATGTCCGCCTTGTTCAAGACGACGAGGCGCGGGATGCGTGTGAGGTCAAGCTCGGAGAGGATGCGCTCGACTGATTCGAGTTGCTGTTCCCAGCGCGGGTGCGCGGCGTCGATCAGATGAATGAGCAGATCGCTGTCGCTGATCTCTTCGAGCGTGGCGCGAAAGGCGGCGAGCAGATCGGGCGGCAGATCGCGGATGAACCCGACGGTGTCGTTCAAGATCACGTCCTGCTCGTGCGGCAAGCGCAGGCGGCGCGAAGTTGGATCGAGCGTGGCGAACATGCGTTGTTCAACGTGGACGCTGCTCGCCGTGAGGGTGTTAAGCAAAGTCGATTTGCCAGCGTTGGTATAGCCGACGATTGAGATGATCGGCAATTCGCGCCGCGTCCGTTCCTTGCGTCGCTCCTGCCGCCGCTGCCGGAGCGTCTCGATCTCTCGATCCAGACGGTGAATGCGATCGCGCACGCGGCGACGGTCGGTTTCCAGTTTGGTCTCGCCGGGACCGCGCCCACCGATGCCGCCCGCGAGCCGTGAGAAGGCCGAGTCCTGCCCCGAAATCAGGCGCGGCAGCAAGTATTTTAGTTGCGCCAGTTCCACCTGAATCTTACCTTCACGAGATTCGGCGCGTTGCGCGAAAATGTCGAGGATTAGTTGCGCGCGGTCGATGATTTTCAAATCGGTGGCTTCCGAGAGCGAGCGCACCTGCGCGGGCTGCAACTCGCGGTCAAAGATGATCAGATCAGCTCCCACGCGCAACGCTCTGACGAGCAACTCTTCGAGCTTGCCGCGCCCCAAGACGGTGCGCGGATCGATCTGCGGGCGACGTTGGATGATCTGGTCTAGTACCATCAAGCCGGCGGACGCGGCCAGTTCTTGCAGTTCGGCCATCGACTCTTCGGCCTCCGCCGGCGAGCCGGTCGTAACGCCGACGAGGATCGCGCGATCTCTGCCTTCGGCGCGTCGCGTCGTGCGGCGGTTGCGCGCCATCTCGTCTTCGAGCGAGTTGATCAGTTCGAGGAAATCAACGTCGAGATGCGCGGGAATACGTGGCTCAAGAAAGACGAACGCCTCGTGGTCGTGGCCGTCGCCCAACTCGGCGGCGGTCGTCGGCATGAGGTGCGCGGCGCGAACGTCGCCGGGCAAGCCGGTGCGCGCATCCACGTCGATGGCGACCATCAAATCGAGCCGGAGCAAAGCGAGGTCGGTCAAGTCGTCCTGCGTCAACTCTTCGCCGCGCAGGTGCGTGTGGACGCAGCGCAAGCCCCGGAAGCGATCCGCCGCTACGCGCACGCGCCGGAAATCCGGCAACTCGATGCGCCGCGCGTCGCCGACGATGACATATTCGACGTAGCCTTTGCGGTCGATCAAAACGCCGACTTGTCTCCCGGTCTCGTGCGAGATTTCCGTCATCTGCCGGGCAAATTCCGGAGTCACGATCTGCTGTGGCGCGACGCGGCGCGCGTGAAGCTTTTCCAGCCGGCGCAATTGATTCGGTTTCAAACCCTGTGTGTTGCCGTGAACGGTGCTGATAATCGAGCCTCCCTGACATAAACAATTTGTCAGTGGTCAGTGGTCAGTTGTTCGTTGCCTGTGTTTGATAAGCTTGAAGCCGAAAATGAGACATTCAAGCCGCACACGCACGAAACAACTGACAACTGACCACTGACCACGGACGTTTTACTTGTGAAGTTACAACGAGAGTGAAGCGAGCGGTCGGGAGCGGACGCTGTGTGGAGATGGCTGCTGCTGTTGCCCGGCGAAACGAGTTCGCTTTGTCGTTTGAGCATCACGAAAATGTTACGGCAACGCAGTGGCCGGCGACGGGGAGCGGAAAGCTCGCATCTGCTGTCGCCGTCTGTGTTGCTTGACCGGGGCGAATTATAACATAGCGTCTCCGCCCGCAAGCAGCACGGAGCAAGTCGCCGCCCGTTGTCAGTTGGCCGTCATCGCGAGATAATCACGAGCATCTAAGAAAACTGCGAGCGGACTACTGACAACGGACAGATTTGGAGAAAGAGCAACCATGAGTAAAGCAGGGCGAATTACGAAAATTCATCCGGTGGCGGCGATTCCGGGCGGCGAAGTGGCGATTGAATGCAGCGATTTCGGGGCGGATAACTTTTCCGAGTGCGGCGCATGGTTCGGCGAAACGCGCGCGCGATTAGTCGCCGCTTCGCCGCGCCGATTGCTGGCGATTGTGCCGGACGCCGGCCCAGGCGGGCAGGTTGATGTCAGGATCGGCTGCGATGGCGGAGCGCAAAGTGAGGCCGCGAGTTTAACGGCCGGCGAGAAGTTAGTGGAAGACATTCACATGGTTGCCAGCCCGGCCGTCGATCCCGATGATGGCGCGGTCTATGTAACGCGCTCAGGCTCGCGCGGGCAGCGAGCACCCGTCTCGCTGTTTCGTGTGGATGGCGCGGGCGTGCTCCATGATGTGACCGGCGAGATCGCGAACCCGACTGGTCTCGCATTTGATCAGGAAGGGCAGCTTTTCGTGTCGAGCCGGATGGACGGCGGCGTCTACCGGCTAACGCATTTACAGGAGCCGACGCCTTTTGCACGCAACCTCGGCGTCGCCACCGGAATCGCTTTCGACCGCGAAGGGCGGCTCTACGTCGGCGACCGCACGGGCACTATTTATCGTGTCAACGGCGTCGGCGAGGCGCGAGAGTGGGCTTCGTTGGAATCGTCGGTGGCCGCGTATCATCTCGCTTTCGGGCCGGACGATTCGCTGTACGTTTCGGGGCCGACGGTTTCCAGCTTCGACACGATTTTGCGCTTCGACCAGTACGGCCGGCGCACACCGTTCTTCAAGGGACTTGGCCGACCGGGTGGCATCGCCTTCGACACCGAGGGCTATCTCTACGTCGCGGCCTCGTATCGCGGCCGGCGCGGCATCGTGCGGATCACGCCCGACGGCCGGGAGGCCGAACTTTTCGTCGCCGGGATGAACGTCATCGGCCTCGCCTTCAACGCCGCCGGCGACATGATCGTCGCGACCAATGAAGCCGTCTTCAGCCTCCCGCTCGGCATTCGCGGGACACTGGTTTAGCGAGCAATTAACAGTCAGCCGCGAGCGTTGAAAACAAAATCTGTTCACTGCTTACTGCTTACTGCTCACTATTTTGACACCCCTGCGGGCACGTGTTAGTGTGGCGTTTAATCGTCCCTCAAGTGTTTTTCTCTATGAGCTTCAGCGATGGATAACCTCAACATCGGAAATTTTATTCTATACATGGTCGCGCTGATCTTTTCCTTGTCGGTGCATGAGGCGATGCACGCTTGGATGTCGGATCGGTTCGGCGACGATCTGGCGCGGCATCAAGGGCGCGTCTCTATCAATCCGGTGACGCACGTCGATCCGATTGGCACTTTGTTATTCCCGGCGATCAGTTTCTTCACCGGCGCGCCGCTGCTCGGATGGGCGCGCCCGACGCCGGTCAACCCGCTTCGCTGGCGCAACAAGCGCGTGGCGAATTTTTGGGTTTCGATTGCCGGCGTGATCGGCAACTTCACCATCGCCATCGTGGTCGGCATTGTCATTCTCGTTCTCTTTCATGCTAGCGCAATCGGATTCGTTCCCGACCCCCGGTCCTACGTCGGATTGGTTGCGGCTAACCCGGATTCGCCAATTATGGAAGGCGTGGCGAAGCTGCTGCAATCGTTTTTCGTGATGAACGTCGGGCTGGGGGTTTTTAATTTGCTGCCGATTCCACCACTTGACGGCAGCAAGATTCTCTCTAGCATCCTGCCGGAGAGTTTCACGCCGGCCATCGAAGCGCTTGAACAGTACGGTTTCATTCTCCTGTTCGTCGCAGTGTTCACCGGTATCCTCGGTGTAGTATTTAGGTTCGTCATCCCTCTCGCGTGGAACACGCTGCTGCTTGGAGTTTACTAGAGCTCACATGAAACGCATCTTCAGCGGCGCGCAGCCGACGGGCAATATTCATTTGGGCAATTACCTCGGGGCGCTGCGGAACTGGGTCGAGTTGCAGCGCGAGTACGAGAGCCTGTTCTGCATCGTCAACCTTCACGCGATCACGCTCCCGCAAGACCCGCAGGCGCTGGCACAAAAGACGCGCGATCTGGCGCGCCTCTATCTCGCTTCCGGCATCGATCCGCAAGTCTCCATCATCTACGTCCAGTCGGACGTGAGCGAGCACGCGGAGTTGGCGTGGATACTTAACTGCGTGACGCGCATTTCCGAGTTGGAGCGGATGACGCAGTTTAAGGATAAGGCCGGGAAGCAGCGGGAAGGGGTGGGTGCCGGGCTGCTCAACTACCCGGTGCTGATGGCTTCGGACATCCTGCTTTTCCAAACTGATCTGGTTCCCATCGGGCAGGATCAGAAGCAGCACCTAGAGTTGACGCGCGATCTCGCGCTCCGCTTTAACCGCGACTACGGCGAGACGTTTCGCGTGCCTGATGCGTTCATCCCGCAAGCCGGCGCGAAAGTTTTGTCGTTGAGCGATCCGGCGAAGAAGATGTCAAAGTCTGACGCCGACGCGAACGGCAGTATCAATCTGATGGACGACGCCGACGCCGTCAGGCGCAAGTTTAAGCGGGCGGTGACGGATTCCGGCACGGCGATCACTTTCGACGAGACGCGGCCGGCGATCACCAATTTGCTGACGATCTATCAAATCCTGACTGGTCAGACGACTCTGGAAGTCGAGCAGCATTTCGCGGGCAAGGGCTACGCGGCGCTGAAGTCGGAAGTGGCCGACGCGACGATTGATTTCTTGCGCCCGTTGCAAGAGCGCGTGCGCGGCTACGGCGACGAGGAACTTGATCGCATCCTCGCGGGGGGAAGCGAGCGAGCGCGCCACATCGCCCGAGCGACGCTTGACGACGTGATGCAACGGCTCGGACTGGACGGGACGCGCCGCCCAAACCGGGCGCGTGAGTAAGGCTGATGGAAGAGACCACGGAACAGACTTCAGAAACGAAACAGAGCACGCCGCTCAATGTCGCGGGGGCCAGCCCCGCGATTGCCGCGAACAGCGTGGGCGATGAGTTGAAGCTGACGCTCGGCGAGTTT
>JACCRA010000780.1 GCA_013813825.1 Pyrinomonadaceae bacterium
GGAGCCAAGATTCGCGACGCGCAGTTGCAGAAAATTCCCTTCATGCTCGTCCTCGGCGACCGCGAGTTGGATGAGGGTAAGGTTGCCGTGCGCGAACGCACGACAGGCGATCTCGGCCAAATGTCCGTCGAGGATTTTAAGCACATGGCGCTCGGGCTGGTCGAGTCGCGCGCCTTAACGAACGCGTAGTTCGGGCGTCAGGTGTCAGGTGTCGGATTGAAAATTGCTTTCCCCGACACCTGACACCCGACACCCTTCACCTGAGGAGGTGTGGCAATCTCACCAAGTTTTCGCGGGCGCGGACAGCGCCCTGATAATCGTCGGCAACCCTCCGCGCGCATCAATGATCGCATCCGCGTCCCGGAAGTGCGCGTCATCGGCGACGACGGCGAGCAGCTCGGCATCATGAACACGCGCGCGGCGATCCAGATGGCGCGCGAGCGCGGCCTCGATCTGGTGGAAGTGGCCGCGACTGCCGATCCGCCGGTCTGCCGGATCATCGACTTCGGGAAGTTCCAGTACGAGTCGAAGAAGAAGGCGAACGAGGCCAAGAAGAAGCAGGTCATAATCACCGTCAAGGAAGTGAAATTTCGCCCCGGCACGGACGATCACGATTACAACTTCAAGATGAAGCACTCGCGCGACTGGCTGCAAGAAGGCGACAAGGTGAAGGCCACAATCTTCTTCCGCGGGCGCGAGATCACGCACCGCGAGCTGGGTCATCAACTGCTCGAGCGTCTGGAAAAAGATTTGGCGGACGTTGGCGAAGTCGAAGCGCGGCCGCGCATGGAGGGCAATCAGATGTTTCTCGTCTTTGCGCCGAAGCGCGGTAAAAGCGGCGGCGGTGGCGGTGGAGCGAAGGCTGCGGATGCTTCAGGCCCCAAACCGGCTAAGTCGAGCGCGCCGCCGCAACCCGCACCTTCCGCGCCTACCGGCGGCAACTCGCCGGCGGGAGCCGGGGAAGCGAACTCGTGATGAATAGTTAGTGACTGCTGGGGGCGGGAGCTAGTTTTTCGCTGTCATTGTTTGCGACTGATGACCAGTCAATTTTGAAGGAGCAATCATGCCTAAACTGAAAACACATAAGGGCGCGGCGAAGCGTTTCCGCACGACCGCGACCGGCAAAGTGAAGCGCGGCCATTCGCACGCGCGCCACATCTTGACGAAGAAGACCAAAAAGCGTAAGCGCCAACTCGACATCGACACGCTGGTGGCCGTCTCCGATATGGAGCGAGTCAAGAACATGCTGCCTTACGGACGGGATTAAATCTAAGGATGAAGGATGAAGGCGGAAGGATGAATGAAGATTAAAGGCACTTGCTTTTATTCATTATTCCGCATTCAGCATTTCAAAAGAGGAGGGAAATGTTATGCCTCGGGCAAAACGTGGGAATAAGCGCACTGAGCGGCGCAAGAAGATATTGAAACTGGCGAAAGGCTATCGCGGCACCAAGTCGAAGCTCTACCGTTCGGCGAAAGAGTCGGTCGAGCGCGCCTTGAGCTTCGCCTACACCGGACGCAAGCTGAAGAAGCGCGACTTCCGCAGTTTGTGGATCGTCCGCATCGGCGCCGCCGCGCGCATCAACGGATTAAACTATTCGCAATTCATGCACGGCCTAAAACTCGCGGGCATCGAACTGGATCGTAAAGTTCTCGCCGACCTCGCCGCCAACTCGCCCGACGCTTTCGCCGACTTGTCCGGTCAGGTGAAGAACGCGCTCGACAATAATCAGCAGCAGCAGCAAGCGGCGTAACTTTAAGTCCAATGTCCAATGTCCAATGTCTAATGTCGGGAAAGCGATTTTTAACTTTGGACTTTGGACTTTGGACATTGGACTCTTGAAGGGCTTATGGAACAGATCGAAGTTATCCGCGAAGCGTTCGAGCAAGAGTTCGGGCGCTTCGCTCGTTTTCGTGGGAGCGCGGGCGGCGAACTGGCCGCATTGAAACTCGGTGAGGCCGAGACGCTCGTGCGCGAACTGGCCGAGCTGCGGACGCAACAGATGGGGAAGAAGAGCGCGCTGGCGGGCCTCAAGAAGATGATCGGTCGTGTCGCGCCGGAAGAGCGCGCGGCGTTCGGCCAGCAGGTGCAGCAGATCGAGGCGGAGATTGGCGCCGCGCTTGATGAGGCTGAAGGTATGTTGAAATCTCACGTCGCCGGCTTGCTCGTCGAGCGCGAGCGGATCGACGTGACGCTCCCCGGCAGACGAACGCGGCGCGGCCACTTGCACCCGATCACGCTCGTCCGCCAGCGCATCGAAGACATCTTCGTGGCGATGGGTTATACGGTGGAAGACGGCCCTGAGATCGAAACCGACTTTTACAATTTCACCGCGCTCAACATTCCTGAATCACACCCGGCGCGCAGTTCGCAGGACACGTTCTACACGACCGACGGCTTCGCGCTCCGTTCGCAAACTTCGACCGTACAGATTCACGCGATGCAGCGGCGTCGTCCGCCCCTGCGCGTCATCGCACCCGGCAAAGTGTTTCGCCGCGACACGCCCGACGCGACGCACAACCCGATGTTCTTTCAAGTCGAGGGGCTGCTAGTGGATCGCGGCATCACGATGGGACATTTAAAAGGCACGGTCGGCGAGTTTTTGCGGCGCATGTTCGGCCCCACAACGCGGACGCGCTTCCGCCCGTCTTACTTTCCATTCACCGAGCCGAGCGCCGAGTTCGATTTCAGTTGCTTTAAGTGCGACGGCGCGGGTTGTCGCCTGTGCAAAGGCTCCGGCTGGATCGAATTGGGCGGCTCAGGCATGGTGCATCCCAACGTGCTACGCGCCGTTGGAATCGATCCGGACGAGTTTTCCGGCTTCGCTTTCGGCCTCGGCATCGACC
>JACCRA010000794.1 GCA_013813825.1 Pyrinomonadaceae bacterium
GCATTGGTGATCGGGGCGGTGAACTTAATCTGGCCGGTAGCGCCGATTGAAGCGTTGGCGATCTGCGCTGCTCCTAAGTCGCCCTGAATCGCGCCGCTGAGACGCTCGCCTTCCTGCCGCAAAATAAGCGTGACGGAACTTTCCGGCCGCCCCTCGAATCTCACGCGCAAGTCCCACGTTCCTGTCGCGCCCGCTGCCGTCGCCGCGCCGCCGGCTGCCGCCGGTTTGAGATCAACCGGCCGTCCGTCGATGAAGACGTGAGTGATGCGGCGCGTCTTGTCGAAGAGGTCGCCGCGGGTGACGGTCAGATTAGCGATCTTGCCGACCTCGATTGTGCCGAGTTGGTTCTCGACGCCGAGAATTTCGGCTGCGCGGAGCGTCAGCGCACGCAGTGCCTCATCCTTCGCCAGTCCGTTCTCGACGGCCTTACCCGCATTGGTCAAAAAATCGGCCATGTTGGTCAGACCGCCTGATTGGAAGGCGAAGCGGACTCCAGCCGACGCCAGCCGTCCCGCGCCCTTCGGCATCTCGACGCGCTCGCGCAAAACGCGCAGCGTCTCCGGCTCGGCTTCGGGCACACTGGTCGTCGTGCGCCGTGGGAAGTTGAGCGTCAGCAGCACCGGCACGTTCAACGCCTTCAGTCGCTCCGCCGCCTTCCACGCTTCGCCGCCGCCCGCGATGATCGCGCGCAAATTAAACTCCTGCGCCAGATCGAGCGCGCGGTGAATCTCGCGTTCGCGCTCCGCGAGCATCACGACGGGCACTTGGCGCGCCAGCACCGGCAGCAGGGCTTCGAGCGACTTGTCTTGGTCGGGGCGGCGCACACCGCGCGGATTCTGTTCGTAAATCGCCTGCGCTTCGCGGTAGCGTTGCGCGTCGAGCATCATCTGGCGGAGCGCGGAGAAGACGCCTAACAGCGAACCGGGATAGCCGCCACCGCGTAGCGGCGTGAAGCCGACGTGCAGCGCGACGGGCGAGCGGACGATCATCTGCTGCGGCGTCTCGCCCGCGAGGTTAATCACAGCCGACTGGCCGATGAAGATGCCGTCGCGCGGAACGGTCAGCGCGGCCGTCACGCCGTTTGAGCGCGCCGCTTCGATCTGATCGCCGCCGGGGCGGATGACGTCAGAGGCGCGAATCTCCGGCTGCAGGCCGGTGGGCTGCGTCGAGTTTGGCGAAGAGACGGCAGGCGTGGCCTGCGCCTGTGCGGCGAGCAGCGCGGCAGCGCCGCCGCCCGCTGGTCGCGGCGGCGCTATGGCGGCGGGGATGCCCAAGTTGGTGTGCGCGTCGATCAGGCCGGGATAGATGGTCAACCCCGTGCCGTCGATGATGCGCGCATCGGCCGGCGCGATCACGTCCGCTCCGGCGGCGACGATCAATCCGTTACGAATCACAACGCCACCGCGCGCGATCTCGGCTCCGGCGACGGGTACGATGCGGGCGTTGGTAATGGCGTAAGTATCAATCGCGCTGCGCTGCGCGCCGGCCGTCCGCAACAGTGGGGAGAGTGCCGCCACGGCGACGGCCAGCGCGATGGTGGCACAGAGCATAGCGACAGCGGCGAGCCGCGGCGGTAAATCTCGCATCATGGTTTCGAGTCTCGACTGTGTGAAATAACTGTCCGGCGCGCTTTCACCCGTGAGTGCTTGAAGGCGAGAGCTTGGCGCGAATTTTTGATGACGGAAAATGAAGAAGTGACATCCGGCTCCCGAGCCAACACACAAGGGTTAAAAACTGTCAGACGCGAAGGCGGAAAAATTGCTGGCCGTGCCGGATGTCTGCCGTGTTACGCGAGGCGGGACGGGAAAGTTTCGCCGCCACGGCTCCGGCTCTTTCGGCGAGCGGCGGGGGAAAGCAAAAGGGTGATGAGCATCGGATGCTCATCACCCTCCGCGGTAGGTCAGTCTTTGGACGGCTGCCTTGTGCCGCCCGTCTATTTGCGGTTGGCGTTGCCGTTGCGATTGGCGTTCGCTCCGGCCTTGTTGTCGTTGGTGCTCATCATGCTGTCGGTGGCGCTAACGGTCAGACGATTGTTGACGCTCTTGACGCCGTCGATGCCTTTGGCCGTCTTCTCGGCGGCAGCCTTGTGCGCGGCGTTAGAGACCGTGCCGCGCAACGTCACCACGGAGTTGTCAACATCGACGTTGATCGTCGAGTCGCGCAGATCGTCCACTGTCGCCAGCGCGCCTTTGGTCTTCGTCCACAGCCAGCCGTCTTTCAGTCCTGAGCCGACGGTATCGCCACCTTCTTTGGCTTCGCGGCCGTAGCGATCCTTATCTCTTTCATACTCGGCTTCAGAGATATTAGCGTTGTAAGTGCGGCGAGTGGTTGCGTTCGCGTTGGTGTTGGCGTTAGTGTTCGCCACCACCGGGTTGTTGGTGTTGTTGGAATTGGTTAGCACGGCAGTATTGCCGTTCGCCGTGTTGGCGGTGTTCGTATTCACTGTTTCGGTCGCGCACCCGGCGAACGCGGCCAGCGCGGCGCCGGCCAAAATGGCCGCAAATTTCTTCATCTCTCTACTCCTCCTCAAGTCTCTCGACAATTATCAGGTTGAAAACATCTCTCATCCCACAGCGCACACACACGGTCGCGGCAGGCGGCAAAAATCTTGCCTCACTGCGCGCCACACGGCGACGCCACACATTCGGGGAACTAACAAGGGGATTACTTGATGCCATTATTACCACTCGAACGCCAAAGGCGCAAGGGAAATAAGGAATGAAGGATGAGGGCGGAGGGATGAAGCAAGGGCAGAAACACTTTTTTGTTCATCCCTCCGCCCTCCGCCCTCATCCCTTACCACTTAACCGTCCCTTCCTTCGACGTGTCGATCTGAGCGGTGGCCTGTGGCGCTTCGTTGAAAAGGTAGCCTTTCATGTTGTCGAAGAGAAAGGTCTGGGCGTCTGGGCTGGTCAGATCGAGGCCGTAATGGTTGATGATCTGACTCTGTTTCTTGAGCCAATCCTGCCAGCAGGGTTGACAGATTTCCGCGCCGATCTGCTGCCCGATCTCATTCGGGAACGGCGCGAAGCCGAGCGCGGGACGCTGCTGCCCGCAATGTTTACAAGTAATGTTGTTTGCCATAACGATTCTCCGAATCGAGAGGTCAGAGGTCAGTAAAACGCGAATGCTTTTCTCCTGACCTCTGACCTCTAACCTCTCACCTCTGCTTTATTAATGATGTCAAGAATCTGATCGTCTTTGGGACGAAAGATCGCGAGCGGTTCAACTTTGCGGTGACGGATGATGCCGTCCTTGTCAATGACGACGACGGCGCGGGCGGCGCGGCCGGGCCGCCATGAGCGCGCGTTGTAGAGCTTATTGACCTCGCCGGTTGTGTCGGCCAGCAGGCGCAACGGCAGGCGGTGCTGCTGGATGAATTGCCGGTGCTTTTCCACCGAGTCGGTTGAGATGCCGACGATCTCGGCGCCGCTGGCCTGATACTCAGGCCAGCGGTCGCGTAGCGCGCACATCTGCGTCGTACAGACCGGCGTGTTGTCGCCAGGGTAAAACAACAAGACGACAGTCTTGCCGAGTTTCGACGAAAGCTGCCACGGATTGTTGTTCGTGTCGGTCAGCGTGAAATCGGGCGCGGGCGCGCCCACTACCAAATCAGCAGTTGGTGTGCTCATCGTTCAATTAGTTTTCAGTTTTCAGTTTTCAGTTTTTAACTGATGACTGATAGCTGATTACTGTTCGCTCCTTTCAAAATCCCTGATGTCCTTAAACGGCGTCTCGCGATTCGTAAAGTCGGGGCGGTAGTAGTGGGCCGCACCTTCGTACTCTTGCATCCAGCCTTCTTCCATGCCGAGGTCGTCGAGCGCGGCGACGGTGCGCAGCCATTCGGTTTCCGTGATGCGACGCGAAAGCAAGGTGTAACGCTCGTCGGTCGCCGCGCGGTTGGTCGGGTAATACTGGGCCATCAGCGAGACGGCGACGCGCGGGCTTAAAGCGTCTCTGATCCATTTGAGCGATTCGCGGACGCCCGCCAGATCGTTGGGCAGCGCCAACAGGCGGACGACGAGGCCGCGGCGGAGTAAACCGTCTTCGTCAAACACCAACTCGTCGCCGGTCTGCCGGAACATCTCCGTGATGGCGCGGCGAGCGTGCGCGGTGTAGTCGTGGACTTTTGAGTAGGTGTAGCCATCGCCCGCGTCGGCGTACTTCAGATCGGGCAAATAAATATCGACCACGCCACTCAGTAATTTTAGCACCTCGACCGAATCATAGGCATTGGTGTTATAAACGACGGGCAGGCGCAAACCTTGCGCGGCGGCTAACAAAATAGCGCGCGCCATCTGCGGGGCGAAGTGCGTCGGGCTGACAAAGTTGACGTTGTGGCAGCCGCGCGCTTGCAACTCAAGCATCATCGCGGCGAGGCGTTCGTGCGTCACCTCGTTCTTGATCTGCTCCTTGTGCGCCTGCGAAATCTGGTAGTTCTGGCAATAGACACAGCGCAGATTGCAGTTGCCGAAAAAAATGTTGCCCGCGCCGCGCGTGCCCGTCAGCGCCGGCTCCTCGCCGAAGTGCGCGGTGTAGGATGAGACGATGGGAAGCCGTCCCGAATAACACGCGGCGAGTTGATTTTGCAGGCGGTCGTTGAGGCAGTCGCGCGGGCAGACGGTGCAGCGTGCGAGCATGGCTTCGAGCGACGCGACGCGACGCGCCAACTCGCCCGATTGGTACAGTGAGAGGTATGAAGGCGCGTTGGTGGTCACGGGCGGCGTTTCAGCGTCAGACGGTTGTAGTGTGGGCTGCGTTGCCGCACCAGTTCGGCCGGCGCGTAATGCTGGCTGAGTTGCCAGAGAAAGTCCATCTCCATGGTGATGGTGCTTAAGGCGAGCCGCGCCTCGAAGATCAGAATGATGCTGCCGTAGAAGAGAAACGACGCGCCGAGCAACCCCAGCCCGACCGGCAGCACGCTCCATCCCACGCCGGCGAAAGCGACGAGGCCGATGGCGACGCTGGTGGCGATGAACAATCCGAGCGCCATGTAAAAGACCGTCATGCTGCGCTGTAAGTAGCGCGCGCGGCTCGTCAGCTTGTCGAGTTGATTGAAGATGACGACGCGTCTCTCTTCCACCAAGTCCATCTCCTGCCCGCCGCGCGCCAGTTCCTCAAAACGCTCCGTCAAAGCGCGGACGCGGTCCACCACTCGTCCGAGCCGCGTCGAGGTAGACAGGATCAGCGCGCCGCAGGCCGAGATCAGCACGGCGGGCGTGATCATCGCCGTCAAAACGGCGAGGGCTGAAGAAAGAGGGTTCATAATTTGTATCAAGACATTTATAACGTCTGCGGGCACGCGGGGCAACCGGCGAGCCTGATGGAAGGGATGAGGGCAGAAGGGTGAGGGATGAAGTAACAGCATGAGACTGACATCGACAAGGGCGGCAACACGAGCGGCAGGGAGCGTATCACGCCGCACTGTTAGCCAAATAAGCTCCTTTGCGGTCGCGCCGCCTCCGGTCTAAGCCTTAAAGATAAAGCAAAAGCGGTTTCATTATCCTTTCGCCTTTCCTTTTCGCCCTTCGTGACCATCGGGCTGCCGGGCTTGCTCGCGTCGATCCGTGGCGCATTTATTTCTTTACATGATGTGCTCCAACACAACCGGAAAATTTTGCCGCGCGCCGGTGAAAGAGTGATTCAGGCGTGGCGAAGTTATGCTATGCTCCGCCATCAATCGCGCCCCCATTTTTGATAACGCCGGAGAGGAACTTTCCCGAGACGTTCGCCTTTGAGCGAGGTCTCATTTCTCTAACACAAGGAGCGAAAGAGATGCCAGAACAAGGAAACGGTGAGAACCCGAACGACTTAAATAACACCGCCGGTAAAACTGCCGTCGCCACCAACAGCGCCGCGACGAGCGCCGGCAATGACCGCGCCGCCGGGGGCGGCGATGGCGGTGATGACGCCGGGAACCAATCCAACATTGGGACCGCCGATGGCGGCAACGAAATGAGCGACGCCGTCGATGGCGGCGACGAGATGGGCGGTGTCGGCGGTGGGCGCGGCGGTCAGGCCATCGGGCGCGCGACGGGCATCGGCGCTGGAGGAAGCGGCGGCGAAACCGCCGGCGGCGCTGGGGCTAGAAAGAGCGGCGGTGTCGGCGCGGGGAAAGCGACCAAGAGCGGCGGCGGCGGTGCTGGTGCAACAAAAAGCGGGGGAGCCGGCGTAGCGAAGGACGCAGCCGCCACTACCGCTGGCGGAGGCGGTCGCGGCGCGAACGCTGGTGGAAGAGGCATAGCCCAAACCAGCGGCGCTAAAGGCGCGGCAACCACAGTGAAGACGGGCGGCGCGGGCGACAGCAAAAAACAGGGCGGCGGCGCAATTGGCGGTCAGGGCGGGGGCGGTTCAACTAAAGGCACAGCCGCGACGAAGATTAGTGCGGCTGGCAGAGGCGCGGCTAAGTCTGGCACCGGAGGGACGGCCACCTCGAAAAGCGGTGGCGTGAGCGGCGGCGGAAGCAAGGGTATGGGGACCATAGG
>JACCRA010000809.1 GCA_013813825.1 Pyrinomonadaceae bacterium
TCGCCGAAGCGGCCAAGCTATTAGAGAACACTTTCCGCGCGGTCAACATCGGGATGGCAAACGAGATGGCGCGCCTCTGCTATGCGCTGAACATCGACACATGGGAGGTGATCCTCGCGGCGGCGACGAAGCCGTTCGGCTTCATGGCTTTCTATCCCGGCCCTGGCATCGGTGGGCACTGCATCCCGCTGGACCCGCATTACCTGTCGTGGAAAGCCAGGCAGCACGGCTTCGACTCACGCTTCATTGGTCTGGCCGAGGAAGTAAACTCGCGTATGCCCGAGCATGTTGTGACGTTGATCGGCGACGGGCTAAACGACGCGCGCAAAGCGTTGAAGGGATCGCGCGTACTGATGTTGGGCGTGGCCTATAAGAAGGACATCGATGATGTACGCGAAAGCCCTGCGCTTTCGATCATCGACCGGCTCCGCGCGAAAGGCGCGGACGTGCGCTATCACGATCCGTTCGTCGCCGAAGTGCGCTTCGACGCCGCCCACACCGAGAGCGCCGGCGAGCCGCTTCAATCCGTCGCGCTCACCGACGAAGAGTTGCGCGAATCGGACGCCATCGTCATCGTCACCGATCACAGCGCGGTTGATTACGGGCGCGTCTGCGCGCTCGGCACGCTAATCATTGATACGCGCAATGCCTTGAACGGCGACGTGCGCCGTCACGCCAGCGCGCGCATCGTTCGGTTATAAACAATCAGCAGCGGTCAGCCGTGGCAACAGGGCGACTGCTGCTGACCGATGGCTGATTGCTGTTTGCTGACCGCTGATCGCTTTTTTATGTTGAAGATTCTCAGCGTCGTCGGCGCACGTCCGAACTTCATGAAGGTCGCGCCAATCATTGAGGCGATGAAGCAGCGCCCGCGCGAGTTTCAGTCGCGGTTGGTCCATACGGGGCAGCATTACGACGCGCGGATGTCCGATTCGTTCTTCCGCGCTCTCAATTTGCCGGAGCCGGACGCGCACCTCGGCGTCGGATCGGGAACGCACGCGCAGCAGACCGCCGCCGTGATGCAGAAGTTCGAGCCGGTAGTGCTGGCGGAGCAGCCCGATTGGGTGCTCGTCGTCGGCGATGTGAACTCGACGCTCGCTTGCGCTCTCGTCTGCGCGAAATTGTTGGTGAAAGTAGCGCACGTCGAAGCGGGACTTCGCAGTCGCGACCGCACGATGCCAGAAGAGATTAACCGGTTGCTGACCGATCAGATTGCCGACCTGCTGCTGACCACTTCGCCCGACGCCGACGAGAATCTGCTGGCTGAAGGCATCCCGCCCGCCCGCATTCGCTTCGTCGGCAACGTTATGATCGATTCGCTCTACGCCAATTTAGAGCGCGCCAAACAGTCATCAGTCCGCGAGGAGTTGGGCCTCAAGGGTCAGGATTACGCGGTCGTCACGCTGCACCGCCCGTCCAATGTGGACGACGCGCCGACGCTCGCCGGCATCCTCGACGCGCTCGCGCAAATTAGCGACCGCCTGTCCGTCGTGTTCCCCGTCCACCCGCGCACGCGCGGCCGCCTGCAAGAGTTCGGCCTGCTGGACGAGATTGAACGCCGCGCGCCGCAGTTGCGATTGATTGAGCCGCTCGGCTACCTCGACTTCCTCCGCCTGTACAGCGGCGCGAAGCTGGTGCTGACCGACTCCGGCGGCTTGCAGGAGGAGACGACCGCGCTCGACATCCCATGTCTCACCTTGCGGGAAAACACGGAACGCCCTATCACCGTCACGATGGGGACCAATCGCATTGTCGGCACCGATGCCGGCCGGATTGTCGCCGCCGCGCGGGACGCGCTTGATGCCCCGCGCCCGCCGGGCCACCCGCCGTTTTGGGACGGGCAGGCCGCCGACCGAATTCTCAACGCGCTGTTAGAAGCTCGCTGACGGGCCGCGCTGGTTGAGAATCATCAAGGTATCAAAGCGCGGCCGGTGTGCCGATCTGGCGTGGCTCGATTGAGTTATTCTCGCCGCGTCAGGTGAGCTTATGCTACTAACGTTGCCGGAGGACTAAATGCCATGTCTGAGTTAATCATCAAAGCGCCTGACGCGGGCGAGTATCCGTCGTTTTATGAGACGTATGTTTCGCTGGTCCCCGGAGAGGGCGGCGTCGTGGTCGCGCTCGAACAACAACTCGCGGAGATGCTGGCACTGCTCGGCGGCCTCTCCGCGGCTCAGGCCGACTCGCGCTATGCGCCGGGCAAGTGGAGCGTTAAGGAACTGGTCGGGCACGTCATCGATAGCGAGCGCGTCTTCGCGTACCGGGCGCTGAGCTTCGCGCGCGGCGACACGACGCCGTTGCCCGGCTTTGATCAAGACGTGTTCGCCGACCGCGCCAATTTTGGCGCTTGTTCCGTGCCTGACCTCGCCGCCGAATTCGAGCACGTGCGGCGCGCCAACCTGCACCTCTTCCGGCAGTTCGATGAGGAGGCTTGGGGCCGGCGCGGCGTCGCCAACAATAGCGAGATCACTGTGCGGGCACTGGCCTACGGCATCGCCGGTCACGAACTCCACCACCGCAAAATCCTCCGTACCAGATATTTGTGATAAGCGTTCAGCATTCAGCAGTCAGCCAGTCATGTGTCGCCGTTGCTCTTCAGTTGTGTGCCTTATACATTCGGGTGAACGCGCGCGTTATCTTGTTTTCGCTGAAAGCTGAAAGCTGATGGCTAACCGCTTACTATTTGTGAAAGCGCGGGCGCGACGCAAGGCGCAACGGGAGGCGGTGGGCAGGATGAACAAGCGCGAAAGCATTCTTAGATTTCATCCCTCATCCCTCATCCCTCATCCCTCCATCGCCCGCGCGTTGCGCGGCGATGTAAGCGCGGTCAGCGTGTTGCGCGAAACGTGGCGGCGCGGGCGCGTCGCGATAGAGTCGCGGCGGGAGCGGGAGCGGCTCAAGCGCGCATCAGGAGTCGCGGCAACAGACGCCTCCGCGCGCCTGCGTCCCGAATTCGCGGCGCTTTCGCCCACGCAGTTGCTCGCGCACTTTCGCACGCGCCGCGCTCCGCGCTTTCCGCCGGGGCTGGAGACGCCGGCGGAAAGACTGTCGCCGTTATGGTGGCGCGAATTCTTCCCCGGCGAATCCGAACAACTCGTCGCCCGAGCGCACCACATCTCGGACGCTCACCGGTGGCCGCTGTTGGGCTTCGGCGAACTGGAATTGGGCACGGAAATCAATTGGCTGCGCGATCCGTCTTCGGGCGCGTGTTGGTCCCTTGAGTACCACGGCGACGTGAAGCTGTGGCGTGGCGACGGCTCGGACGTGCGCGTGCTGTGGGAGTTGAACCGCCTCGCGCACCTCTTAACGCTCGGACAGGCTTACGCGCTGACGGGCGACGAAAAGTTCAGCGGCGAGTTTTTCCGGCAGCTTGCCGGTTGGCGCACGCAAAACCCCACAGGCTGCGGGCCGAACTGGGCGTGCGCGATGGAGGTCGCCTTGCGCGCGGTGAATCTGCTCGCCGCGTTTCAATTGTTTTTGCCGTCCACACAACTCGACGAGGCGAACTTAAGAATGCTGCTCGCCACCTTCGACGAGCACGGCCAACACGTCCGCCGCCATCTCGAATTCTCACACCTCGCGACCAGCAATCATTACCTCTCCGACATCGCCGGCTTGCTGTGGCTCGGCCTGTTGCTGCCGGAACTCGTGGACGCGCGCGGCTGGCGCGAGTTTGCGCGGCGCGAAATGCTTCGCGAGATGGACAAGCAAATTCTCGCGGACGGCGCGGACGCCGAGTCCTCAACTGGCTATCATCGCTTCGTGCTCGAACTCTTGCTCTACTCGTTCACGCTCTGCCGCGCGAACGACGTGGAGATCGAAGATCGTTACTGGCGCAAGTTGCGCCGGATGCTCGAATACACGCGCGCCTACCTGCGCCCCGACAGACGCGCGCCGCTGGTCGGCGACACGGACGGCGGGCAGTTTCTCCCTTTGCGAAAACGCGCGGCGGATGATCACGCCTACGTGCTGGCAATCGGCGCGGCCGTCCTGCAAGAGCCGCATCTCAAACTCGCCGACGACCCGCCGGCGGAATTAGGTTGGCTGCTCGGCGCGGAAGGCTTGCGCGCCTACCAATCTGTGCGCCGCGCCGCCGCGCCGCCGCCGTCCGCCGCCTTCGCCGACGCGGGCAGCTACATCTTGCGCGACGGCGATCTGTACCTGCACTTCAACGCCTGCGGCGCAGGACTCGGCGGGCGCGGCTCGCACGGCCACAACGACAAGTTGAGCGTCTAAGTCTTCGCGCACGGCGTCTCGTTCATTGCCGATCCCGGCACGTTCGTCTATACGGCCGACTTGCACGCGCGCCAACTGTTTCGCTCGACCGCGTATCACTCGACCGTCGAAGTGGATGAGACGGAGCAGAACACGACGCGCGAGGCCGAGCCGTTCGTCATCGGCGACGAAGCGCGCCCGCGCGTGCTGCGTTGGGAGACAACTGCGGAGCGCGACTTCGTGCTCGCCGAGCACGACGGCTATCACAGCCTCCGCGAGCCGATCACGCATCGCCGCG
>JACCRA010000519.1 GCA_013813825.1 Pyrinomonadaceae bacterium
CATGAGCCGCGACGATCTGTTGAAGACCAACGCCGACATCGTCTCGAAGGTGGTCGATGAAGTGGTCAGCCGTTCGCCGGAGTCGATTCTGATCGTGGTCTCGAACCCGCTCGACGCGATGTGTCAGGTGGCTTACAAGCGTTCCGGTTTTCCGAAGCACCGGGTGATCGGCATGGCGGGCGTGCTCGATTCGGCGCGGATGCGTTGCTTCCTCGCCGAAGCCTTAAACGTGTCGGTCGAAAACGTGACAGCGTTCGTCCTCGGCGGCCACGGCGACACGATGGTTCCGCTGCCGCGCTATTCGACGTGCGCCGGTATCCCGATCACGGAGTTGCTGCCGAAAGAGCAGATCGACGCCATCGTGAAGCGCACCGCGAACGGCGGAGCGGAGATCGTCGGACTCTTGAAGACCGGCTCGGCCTACTACGCGCCGTCCGCCGCCAGCGTCGAGATGACCGAAGCGATCCTCAAGGACAAGAAGAAAATTTTGCCCTGCGCCGCTTACCTTGAAGGCGAGTACGGCGTCAACGGCCTCTACGTCGGCGTCCCCTGCAAACTCGGCGCGCGGGGCTTAGAGCAGATCATCGAGATCAATCTGACGACCGAAGAGCGCATCGCGCTGCAAAAAAGCGCGGCCTCGGTGCAGGAGTTGATCAACGTGCTGGGCATGTAATTGCAGGGCACTATGACAAACGTGAAATCGAAGGGCGGTACTGAAGCGGGACTGTTCACCTCGGCTTCAGTGCTGCCTTTGAGTTGAAAAAAGAGAGTGCCTCTGCCGCAATTTGATCTTCACGGAGAATTGCCCGAAGGCGTCTATCGCGCACCGCTCGCCGAAGTGTTGGCGCGCTTCGGTCACGGCACGCCGCACCGCCAACGCGCGACCGTCCGACTCGTGCGCGTCTTTGATCTCGCGCAGGCCACCGGCAAACTGTTGCGCTTCGTTATCTTCGGCAGCTACGTGACCGCGAAGGCGGAGCCGCACGATGTTGACATCATCCTTGTCCTGCGCGACGATTTCACGGAACACGATTACGATGCGGATGCTTTTCCGGTGTTTGATCATTTGCGGGCGCAACGCGAGCTTGGGTGCAGCCTCTTCGCCATTCGTCCAGCGTTTATTTTTGGTGACTCCGTTGACGAGTTTGTTGCACATTGGCAGATCAAGCGCGACTTGAGTCGGCATGGCATCGTCGAAGTAATTTGGGAGACTGAACAATGATTGCGAACGAACTGGAATTACAGGGCACGCAAGAACGAATAGCCTTTTTTCATCGCATCGTCGCGCGGATTCGCGCCACTGCCACCACTCCCGAAGAATATCGCTCGTTCTCAAACAGCTATCTCGCCGAGATCGAGAAGATGAACGCGGAAGTGATCGAATATCTCAAACGCCATCCGAGCGAAATCAAACCGGCGGAAGCAGCTTAATAAGGACATCGCCCTGCACCAGAGCGCGGCCTCGATGCCGGAGTTGGTCAACGTGCCCGGCGTTTGAATAAATTTGTCCGACCGCAGTTCGATTTAACGAATAGAGGCTACCTTCGCGTGGAGGCAGCCTCTTCTCATCTGGAGACTTTCGTGCCGAAAAGACTTTCTCTGGTCGCCTGCTTCAGATGACAACATGCACTCGCTCATCAATTTGGTACGACGGCGCGCGTGCCGGTGCGGTTGGCTTCGCTTGCCGGTGACGCATAATCTCAGAAAGGTGACGCCTTCATGGACCGGGCACAAGGCGCGATGCGCGCCGCATTGTTGGTCGCGCTCTTGCTGCAACTCTCGCCGACCGCTGGGACCGGGAAAGGAAGCAGCCGGCCGCTTCCGCCCAAAACATTATTGCCATCGAGCGGGATGGAGCTTGAGCGCCCGACACGCGCCGGAACTTTTTACGACGTGGCGGGGCGGCGCGCGGCCATGTTCGGCTACGAGCACCGCGCGGCCGAGGCGTGGGTGTATCCGCTGAAGATTCTCGACGACTTTCAGTTGGCGTTCGAGATTGAAGGCTACCCGTTGGAGTTTCGCGGCGCGGACGCCGCCGTGCGGATTAACGTCCGGCCGGAAGCGACGACGTTTACGTATTCGCACGCGGCGTTCACCGTCCGGCAAATCGTCTTCGCGCCCATCGAAGAGCCGGGCGTCGTGATGCTGCTCGACGTGGAGAGCGCACTGCCGTTGCGCGTCCACGTCTCGTTCCGGCCGCGTTTGAAACTGTCTTGGCCGGCCGGGTTGATGACCGGGAATCTCAGTTGGGACGAGAAGGCGCGAGCCTTTTTCATCACCGAAGAGTCGAACCGCTATGTTGGCGTCGTCGGCTCGCCGCTGGCGCGCGACGTGTCCGTGATGCCGTATCAAGAAGAGCCGCGCGACGTGCCGGCGCGATTCGTGCTCGAAGTCGCGCCTGAGACGGCGAAGAATAACCTGGTCCCCATCGTGATCGCCGGCGGCATCGAGGGGCGCGAGCGGGCGAAAGTTGTTTATGAAAAGCTGCTTGGCTCCGCCCAATCGCTGTATGAGAACAATGTCGCGCATTACCGCCGACTGCAAAGCGAGACGTTGAACGTCGAGACGCCGGACGCGCGCCTGAACGAAGCGTTCCGGTGGGCGAAGGTCGGCGTGGATAAAGGCGTCGTGACGAATCCGCTGCTCGGTACGGGACTCGTCGCGGGCTACCGCACTTCGGGCGACAGCGAGCGGCCCGGCTTCGCTTGGTTCTTCGGCCGCGACGCCTTATGGACGGCTTTCGCGCTCAACTCCTACGGCGACTTTCGGACAACGCGCGCCGCGCTCGAATTCCTGAAAAAGTTTCAGCGCGCCGACGGCAAAATACCGCACGAGATTTCCCAAAGCGCATCGCTCATCCCGTGGTTCACGGACTACCTTTTCCCGTGGGCCAGCGCCGACGCCGCGCCGCTCTACATCATCGCGCACGCGGACCTCTGGCGCGCCACCGGCGACCACCAATTTCTGCAAGACAATTGGGAGTCGATCCTGAAAGCCTACCGCTTCACCGAAGCGACCGACACGGACGCGAACGGCCTC
>JACCRA010000049.1 GCA_013813825.1 Pyrinomonadaceae bacterium
CAATGGGCGGTGTCAGTGTCCGGGAGTCGAGAGCCACTTGTCCCGCTACATCAGCCTCAGGTGAGAGTTGGAAAGTTCGAGACACTATTGCTGAAAGGAAATTTCACGCGAAGGGACAAAGCAAAGATTGCCAAGAAAAACGCCCTGAACTTTTCAAACCCTACTTAACAGTTTAGCCATCCGTCGTCGTGAGCATCAACTTAGCGCCGACGCGAGAATCGCGCATACCGCCCAGAAATATTCTGCGCCTTATTAGGTCGCGCGGAGAGAAGGTTTGGCCGCGAAGCCTTTCACTAACTGCAAACGGGAGTTGGCAGGTTGACGCTCGCCGCGCGAAGTCGTTGCCGCCGCCGCGCCATTGTTTTCGGCTGCTGCCGCGCTCTGCTCGCGCGCCAGCGTATGGAGCGCCGACGCGCGCCCGCGCGTCGCGGCGAGCGCCGCTGTCGCCTGCTCGCCCGGCAAGTCGTAACTGGCAAACAATTCCGTGGCCTCGCGCGTGTTGAAGAGTAACGCCGACTCTTCGATCACGCACAGCGTCTGCTTCGAGCGCATCCGCCACAAAGGGGCCGGGGGCGGCGTGCGCCCGATCAGGAGCATATGTGATTCGGCTGGCAACAACGGGAGCAGGCGGCTGAAAAAAGGAACGACCCACTCGGCATCATACACCAAGTGAAGATCATCGACGACGAGCAGTAGCGGCTCGCTCGCTTCCAACAGCAGCATTTCATAGACGAACGATTCGGCGAGCGGGGTCGCCTCCGCCTCCGGCGTTTGGTGGCTGCCGCTGTTGCCAACGGTTTGCGCGAGCGCCAGCGTCTGGCGGCCGAAGCCGGAGTGCTGGCCGCGCACGGCCGCGATCAGGTACTGCAAAAACAGGTGCAACTCAACTTCCGGCGCATCAACTTTATACCACGCCACGCGCCGCCCGCTGCTGGCGGCAAACTCCGCCGCGAGCAGCGTCTTCCCTGTCCCGGCGCGCCCGGCCACGACCGTTGCGTGGCAGTCAGCCATGCCATCGGCGAGCGCGGACAGCAGGCGCGCCCGCGTGACGCGCGGCCGGTCGGTAGGAGCGGTAATTTTGTCGGTGATTAAGGACATCCGTGTCTCCATATCTATTGGCGATTGCGGGCCGTCTCTCTGCGACCGATACAGCGCGGGTGAGGAACCGTCAATCGCCTTTTTAACTTTTCTTTTCGCCTTGCCGCGCATTCGGGGAGACCTCGCCAAAGCGTAAATCACTATAAAACTCCTGACTTGAGGAATTCTTGAGACGAACCGTTACGGCGGGAGATGGCGAGAATTAAAAGCATGGGCTAATAGGCGCGACCATGCGGGAGGGGCGAAAGGCAAAGTGGAAGGATGAAGGCGGGCGGAAGGCTGAACGAAAACCTGCCCGTCCAGACTTTTCTTCATCCTTCGTTCTTCCTACTTCATCCTTGCTAAGCTGGTGGCTTGTCTGTCTCCCGATTTTTCGGCATCATGGCCGGACTCCAAAAACAGAGCAGGAGCAACAGATTTCATGGCTGAACCGCAAGTCGCGCCTTACGGCTCTTGGAAATCACCGATCAGTTCTGATCTCATCGTGCAAGGCTCGGTCGGGCTGAACATGGTGCGGGCGGACGGCGAGGACGTATACTGGATCGAGGTGCGCCCGTCCGAAGCGGGCCGCAGCGTCATCGTCTGCCGCGACGTGACGGGACAGATCAGCGACGTGACGCCCGCCGGCTTCAACGCCCGCACCCGCGTCCACGAATACGGCGGCGGCGATTACGCCGTCCACCACGGCACAATTTATTTTTCCAACTTCGCGGATCAGCGCCTCTATCGCCAGCACTTAAACGAAGCGCCCGCGCCGCTCACGCCCGCCGATGTTGATCTGCGCTACGCCGACGCGACGATTGACACGCTGCACGACCAATTGATCGCCGTCCGCGAGGATCACACCGCTGCCGCCAGCGGCAGTCATAACGGGCAAGAGGCCGTCAACACCGTCGTCAGGCTCCGCCTCGATGCTGAAGGCGCGGAGCAATGGGGCGATGTGCTCGCCTCCGGCTTTGATTTCTACTCGTCGCCGCGCATCAGCCCTGACGGAGAGCGGTTAGCATGGCTCTGCTGGAATCACCCGAATATGCCGTGGGACGGCACGGAACTGTGGCTCGCGGACTTTCAAGAAGACGGCATGGTGACAAACGCGCGCCGCGTCGCGGGCGGGACTGACGAGTCGATCTTTCAGCCCGCTTGGTCCCCCGACGGACAGCTTTATTTCGTCTCCGACCGCAGCGGTTGGTGGAACCTCTATCGCTTGGGCGAGAACGGCGCGACGGCCGCTCCCGTCTGCCCGCGCGAGGCCGAGTTCGGGGTGCCACAGTGGGTTTTCGGCTATTCGACTTACGCCTTCGCCTCGGCGCGCGAAATCGTCTGCACTTATATCGAGCGCGGCTTCTCGCGCCTCGCACGGATCGATGCGGAGACGGGCGAACTGCGACCAGTCGAGACGCCCTACACCGATATCTCTTTCCTGAGCATCGCTGACGACGAGCGCGCGTCCGTTGTTTTCCGCGCCGGCTCGCCCATCGAGTCTTCGCGCATCGTCCGGCTTGATCTCAAGACGGGAGCGGTGGAAGTTTTGCGCCGCTCAAACGAGCTGAAGATCGACGAAGGCTATGTCTCCGCCGCGCAGGCCGTCGAGTTTCCGACCGCAGCAGGCGGGCAGACGGCGCACGCCTTCTACTACCCACCGCGCAATCGCGACTTCCGCGCGCCGGAAGGCGAACGCCCGCCGCTCCTCGTCAAGAGCCACGGCGGCCCGACCTCGGCGGCCGTCACAACGCTCAACCTCGGAGTCCAGTATTGGACCAGTCGCGGCTTCGCGGTGCTGGACGTGAACTATGGCGGCTCGACTGGCTACGGCCGCGAGTACCGCCGTCGCTTAAACGGCACGTGGGGCATCACGGACGTGGACGACTGCGTGAGCGGCGCGCGCTTTCTCGCCGGGCAAGGCTTGGTGGACGGCGACCGCTGCGTGATCGACGGCGGCAGCGCCGGCGGCTACACCACGCTCTGCGCGCTCACCTTCCGCGACATGTTCAAAGCGGGGGCCAGCCACTACGGCGTCAGCGATCTCGGCGCGCTGGTGCGTGACACGCACAAGTTCGAGTCGCGCTATCTCGACAATCTGATTGGTCCCTATCCTGAGCGCGAAGACCTGTACCGCGAACGCTCGCCCATTAACTTCGCCGAACAACTCTCCTGCCCGGTTATCTTCTTTCAAGGCTTGGAGGATAAAGTCGTCCCGCCTAATCAAGCCGAAATGATGGTCGAGGCGCTCCGGCGCAAAGGCGTGCCCGTCGCTTACGTCGCCTTCGCGGGCGAGCAGCACGGCTTCCGCCGCGCCGAAAACATCAAACGCGCCCTCGACGGTGAAATCTATTTTTACTCGCGCGTCTTTGGCTTCGACTTGGCCGACGAAGTGGAGCCAGTGCCTATTGAGAATTTGTGAGTGAAGAACAGTGCCGCAAGGCGCGACCGTCAGGGCTTACTTTGACCCACAAGTAACATCTGTCTTTGTCCCGTAGGGACTGAATAACAATAGCCCCGCGATTTATCGCTGGGACTATGTTGATCACCGGTCTGAGTCCCGTAGGGACGGTTGAAATTGAGCGTCAGATCAATCGCCCCTACGGGACTCGAATACTCTTCGCCCTGTTCCCAGCGATAAATCGCGGGGCTATTGTCAATTGCTCCCACGGAGCACAAAAGATGTGGGTAAAAGTAAGCCGTCAGGGCGGGCGCTGTGAGTCGCGCGGCCAACGCCCGCCCTGACGCGGTCGGGCTTCCGTCTCATTTTCCCGATGTCGCAACTATCCTAAAACGAGGAGGCATGAAAAGTTTGCGGAACGAAATTAAATTGACGGCGGAGGCGGGCGGCATCCGCGAGTATCGCCTTGCAGCGAATGGGTTGAAGGTGCTGCTGGTTGAAAACCGGGTCGCGCCGGTGGTGACGGTGTGCGTGCTGTACCGCGTCGGCTCGCGCAACGAAGCGGTGGGCTACACC
>JACCRA010000063.1 GCA_013813825.1 Pyrinomonadaceae bacterium
CCAACTGGTCTGACATTCTGATCCTTCGTGATTCGTCGCCCGCCGGTGACGGCGCGTTCAAATTCACCATCACTTCCGTCAATAAATCAACCGGGGCTTTCACCGTCGTCTTCAAATCGCCCTGCGGCACGAAGGAACTGTCGGTGGCGGTCAGGTGAAAAGGCGAAGGGCGAAGGGCGAAAGGTGAAGGTGCAGGCGGTCGGCTGAAGGTTATTTCTTCACTTTCGCCTTTCCCCTTTCGCCCTTCGCTTTTTGTCAGCGGGCGGTGGCCCGTCCCGTTGGTCGCCCGCGCGGGTTTCGTAGTAAGATGCTCTTGGTGGGGTCGCTCTTCCCGCAACTCAACTCAGACAAAGGAAAGTCGAAAAGTTCTAGATGCTGGTATCTTGCCGCTCTTTCGCGTTCGCCGTTGCCCTCGTGTTCTTCTCCGTTGCGACTGTGCCATTACCGCCGGCCTTCGCGCAGGGGACCAGTCGCGGCGCCGTCTCATTCTCGCCGGAGATCAGTTACACCGTCTCGATGCCGGAGCCGTACACGCACCTGCTCCACGTCGAGATGCGGGTGCGCGGCACGGAACGCGCGAGCCTTCCGGCACAACTCGATCTCGTGATGCCGGTGTGGACGCCCGGCTCCTACCTCGTCCGCGAGTTTGAGCGGCACGTGCAGGATTTCGCAGTCAACAATGGTGGCGACAAGTCGCTCGTGTGGCGCAAGACCAACAAGAATACGTGGCGCGTCGAGACGGGCGGCGGGGTGCGCGAGGTGCGTGCGACTTACCGCGTCTATGCGAACGAGTTGACGGTGCGGACCAACGAGTTGACCGACCGCCATGCCTTCTGGAATAACGCCGCCCTCTTGATGTACCCGGAAGGACACCTGAGCGCGCCTGCGACGCTGAAAGTGGCGCCCTTCGGCAATTGGAAAGTCGCGACGGGTTTGCCCGCTGTCTCCGGTCGCGATGACACTTTCCGCGCCGAGAGTTTCGACATTCTTTATGATTCGCCCGTCGAAGTCGGGACGTTCAAGACCATCTCTTTTGAAGTCCGCAATGTGCCGCACCACATCGTCATTGACGGCGAGGGTAACTACGACACGGAACGACTCAAGCGCGACTTTCAGAAGATCGTCGAGACCTCCGTGCAGATGATGGGCGACGTGCCGTACCGTGACTACACGTTCATCACGCACCTGCGGGCGACAGGTGGCGGCGGCCTCGAACATCTCAACTCGACGGCGCTCATCGTCCAGCGTTTCAACTTTCGTCCCGAAGCCAGTTACCGCAGCTTCCTCGCGCTTGTCGCGCACGAGTTCTTCCACCTCTGGAACGTCAAACGCATCCGGCCCGACACGCTTGGTCCCTTTAACTACACGGGTGAGAACTACACGCGCCTGCTCTGGGTCGCCGAGGGCGTCACCAACTATTACGAGAATCTGCTGCTGCGCCGCGCCGGCCTGATCACCGACAAGGAGTATTTGGACATCCTCACGCGCGAGATTCAGAACGTGCAGAACGTGCCGGGCCGCCGCGCCCTCAGTCTCGAAGAGGCGAGCTTCGATGCGTGGATTAAGTACTACCGGCCGGACGAAAACTCCGTGAATTCGCAAATCTCTTATTACGATAAGGGCGGCCTCGTCGGGATGCTCCTTGATCTGGAAATCCGCCGCCGCTCCGCCGGGCAGAAATCGCTCGACGACGTGATGCGCTACCTCTACAACGAGCACGCGAAGAAGGGACGCAACTACACGCCAGAAGATTTCCAGCGCGCCAGCGAGCAGATGGCCGGCGCGAGCTTGGATCAGTTCTTCGGCCGCTACGTGCGCGGGCGCGAGGAGTTGGACTACAACACGGCCTTCAACGCCGTCGGCCTGCTGCTGAACACGACGGGAGTTAGTGATCCGTCGAAGCCGCCCGCGCCGAAAGCCTACCTCGGCGCGAATTTGCGGCAGGACGGCGACCGCCTCCTAGTCGCGAACGTACTGGCCGGGACGCCCGCATACGATCAGGGCTTAAACGCCTTCGATCAGATCGTCGCGCTCGACGGCATCCGCGTCACGCTTCCGAACTTCAACGCGCGTCTCGAAGAGAAGCGCCCCGGCGAAGAGATTCGCCTGACCGTCTTTCGCCTCGACGACTTGCGAACCGTCACCATCAAACTCGGCGCTCGCGCCGAAGGCGACTATCGCCTCCAACCCGTCAAGAACCCGACACCCGAGCAATCCCGCTTATACGAAGGCTGGCTCGCTGCTCCGTTTCCAAAGCAGTGAGCGATGAGCAGTGGGTAGTTTTCCGCCTCTACTGCTCACTGCTCACTGCTCACTGCTCACTGCTTACTATGTTTAAGCATATTCGTTTCACCATCGAGGAGCGCGTCGGGCGGATTACTTTCGCGCGGCCGCCGCTGAACGTCTTGAACATCGCGATGATGCGCGAGATCGGCGAGGCGCTGGGCGAGTGCGCCGGACGGCGGGAGGTCGTCGCCATCGTGTTCGACGCGGCGGCGGAGTTGCGCGCGTTTAGCGCGGGCGTGGCCGTCGAGGAGCACGTCGAGGCGACGATCTTCCAAATGCTCGAATCGTTCCATAACATTTTCCGCGCGCTCGAACGGATGGCGAAGCCGACGCTGGCGGTGGTTGATGGCGCGGCGCTCGGCGGCGGCTGCGAACTTGTCGCCGCGTGCGACATCGTGATCGCCAGCGACCGCGCGCGGTTCGGCCAGCCGGAGATCAAACTGGGCGTCTTTCCGCCGGTGGCCGCGCTCCTTTTGCCGCGCGTCATCGGCGAACGCCGCGCCCGCGAACTATGCCTGACCGGCGAACTGATCGACGCCCCGGAAGCCTTGCG
>JACCRA010000080.1 GCA_013813825.1 Pyrinomonadaceae bacterium
GCTTTAGGCCTCGGCCTTTACAACAAAGTCTTTCTCGTCAACAAGCGCGGTTTCTCCATCGGACAGGGCATTATGAAGCTGAAGGTGGTGGACGCGATGGGCAACATCCCATCCATCGGGACGCTGATCCTGCGTCTGCTGGTGCAACTCGGCATGAACGCCATTCCCTTCGTCGGCGTTATCCTAGTGCTGCTCGATCTGCTCTGGCCGCTGTGGGATGAAAAGAAGCAGACGCTCCATGATAAGGCCGCCAGCACTTTCGTGATTAAGACGGCCTAAACTGGAACTGACGGGAAAAGACGGTCCACGAAGCCACACGAAACACCATCCGCAAATTTCAAGTATTTGTCTTCGTGCTGTTTCGTGTGGCTTCGTGGATCATCTTTTTCTTGTGTCTCAATCTTATAGATTTTAATTTTGAGTGAATGATGCACGGATTGAGAGGCAAACTTAATTTCACGCCCGGCGTCGTCGGCCTCGCGCTCGTCGTGCCGCTTGCCCTGCTGCGCCTGCTGGCGTCGGCCAGCACGGAGCGCGTCTATGTAGTCGGGCGTGAACTGCATTGGGGCTGCGCCTTCCAGAAAATGTTTGGCATTCCCTGCCCGAACTGCGGCCTGACGCGCGGCGTGCTGCTCTCGCTCCACGGCCAGTTCGCCGAAGCATGGGCGCTGAACCCCGCTGGTCCCCTCATCGTGCTGGGCGTGCTGCTGCTCGGCCTCGCGATGTTCTTCCTCACGTTCTATCAAGCGTCGCACACCCCACACGCCGCCGGCAGAATTCACCGCCACATCCGCGTCGGCTCCAGCGCCTATGCTGGCGTGGTCGTCGTGGCGCTGGCAGTTCACTGGCTGGCTGAAGTGTTCTGAGAGCGTGAGAGACAGACGAGAAAGGCAAGAGCGGGAGGATTAATCTTCCCGCTCTTGCCTTTTCGGGTTGTTCAGCACGACAGTTACACGGGCTTGTCAGCCGTCTCGCTGCCGAACTCCGTGAGCTTCTGCTGCCGCATCGCCGCCGCGCCCATCAGGCCGCCCATGCCCATCGACTCGACCGCGCTGCTCGGCACGAGCATCAACGCGCCTTTCTCCTTCAAGCCCTCGTAGAGCATGTTCATCGCGCGCAGGTGCAGCGCCGTCGGGTTATTCGCGTAAGAGTGAGACGCCTGCTCGAACATGTGCGCGATCTCCACTTCAGCCTCGCCGAGAATGATCCGCGCCTGCTTCTCACGCGCCGCCTGCGCCTCGCGCGACATCGCGTCCTGCAAGGAATCGGGGATCACCACGTCGCGCATCTCGACCGACTGGACGGTGACGCCCCACGGGTTCGAGCGTTGATCGATTAACTGCTGCAATTCGACCTCGATCCGCTCGCGCCCTCTGAGCAGTTCCGTCAGAGACGTGCGCCCGATGATGTCGCGTAGCGCCGTCTGCGCCGCCCAACTCACTGCCTGCGGATAGTCCTGCACTTCGAGCGCGGCCTTCTCCGGATCGTAAACCAGCCAGAACAACACCGCATCGACGCTGACCGGCACGGTATCGGAGGTCAAAGTCTGCTCGGCGGCGAAGCTCGTCGTGATGATTCGCTGATCAACCCACGTCGAGATCGTCTCCATAAACGGCACGATCCAGAACAGCCCCGGCCCGCGCAATCCGACATAGCGGCCGAGGCGCAGCACCACCGCCTTCTCCCACTGCTTCGCCACCTTCGGAGACTGCGCCAGCAACAAGCCCACCAACACGCCCGCAATCGCGAAGACTGAGCTGAACGTCAGGAACGTCCCAGCAATGCCGAGCGCCGCCGGCACGAGCAGCGCGACGACGGACACGACGTTGACGCGCGGCGCGTTCTGCGCCGCCAAGTTGCGCTTCGTTTGCAGCAGCTCCAGATTCGTTGACATGTGACTCACACTCCTTTTCCGACGTGCCCCGCCGTGAGGTGCTCCAGCACTTCCGCGTGGGAAAAGCCGAGGGCGACGGCCTCGGCCAAAAATCGCTCGGCCAGCAGGCGCAATTCCCGCTCGCGTCCCGCCCGCCGCGCCGCGCTTGCGGTTGCCGTCCGCAGCGGCGGCTCAAGCACAAAAGTGCCGACGCCGCGTCTGGTTTCGACCACCCGCGCGCGCTCTAGCTCCGTGTAAACCTTCGCCACTGTGTTCGCGTTGATTCGCAACTCGACCGCCAACTGCCGGACAGTGGGAAGCTGCGCCCCGATGGCTAACTTCCCGGTCGCGATGGCAAACCGGATGGCGCGCTCTAATTGCGCGTAGAGCGGCATCGGGTCGCGCGCGTTGATGTTGAAGGTAGCGGCCATTTCACTATTGTACTACGACAATAGTACAACGCAAGTTGCGAGATGTGAAGAGAATTGTTTGAAGAGCAAAATGTCGCGTAAATGATTGATCGGGAAAGATTCGGAAGAACCCAAGGATGTTAGCTGAAACCTCTACCGACGGGCGGCGCGCCGCCGCTGGGAGCGCAGGCATCCTTGCCTTGAGCGTGAGAGAGCGAACAAACCGCACGTCGGCGCTTACAGTCGAGTGTGTGGGAATCTTTTCAGTTAGCTGGCGCGAGCTTACAGGCAAAGAATCTAGTGTTCTCAGCGGGCGGGCAACGCTGTATCACTATGCTTGGTGGCAATAGCTCGGCTAGCCGTCTATCAACCATAGCTTTTCAATCCACCCGCCGCCTAGCGCTTCGTCTCCCTGATAAAAGACGGTCGCCTGACCGGGCGTGATGGCGCGTTGCGGTTCGTCGAAGCAGACGCGCGCGCGTCCATCGCCGATCATCTCAATGGTCGCGGGCGCGGCCGTGTGTCGATAGCGGATGCGGACGTCGGCGCGTACCGGCCCCGGCGGTTCGTCAAACGCGATCCAGTTGAGGCCGGCGGCAGTAAATTCGGAACTCAACAACTCGTCGCTCTCGCCGACGATTACTTGATTCTTTTGCGCGTCGAGACGCACGACGTAGAGCGGTAACTCGCGGGAGAGACCGATGCCGCGCCGCTGCCCGACGGTGTAGCGATGAACGCCCTGATGTTCGCCCAGCACCTGCCCGACGGCATCGACGATCTCGCCCGCGCCCGGCAGACGCTCCGGCTCGTTTTCAGCCGCGAGGTAGCGGTCGATGAAGCTCGCGTAGTCGCCGTCCGGCACGAAGCAAATCTCCTGCGACTCGGCCTTTTCCGCGACCGCCGTCAGGCCGTGCCGCCGCGCCAATTCGCGCACTTCGGCCTTCGACATCTCGCCGAGCGGGAACATCGCGTGCGACAGTTGCGCCTGTGTTAGTTCCCACAAAAAGTAAGATTGATCTTTCCGCTCATCGACGCCGCGCAACAGTCGATAACGATTGGCCGCTTCGTCGAACACCACACGCGCGTAATGTCCCGTCGCCACTTTGTCGCAGCCGAGGCTTTGCGCCAACCGGTCGAGCGAAGCAAATTTCAGGCGGCTGTTACAAGCCACGCACGGAATCGGCGTCTCGCCATCCAAGTAGCTGGCGACGAACGGCCGCACCACGTCGCGCTCGAAGTCTTGTTCGAGATTCAAGACGTAAAAGGGAAAGCCCAAGTCCGCCGCCACCCGCCGGGCGTCGTACACGTCGTCCAGCGAGCAGCACCGCGAGGGCAACGGCTCGCCGTGTTCGTCCACGCTAATGCCGCGATTCTGATTCCACAATTGCATCGTGAAGCCGACCAACTCGTGCCCGGCCTCCTTCAGCATTCCCGCCGCCGCCGAGGAATCGACGCCGCCGCTCATTGCCACCGCAATCTTCATAGGAAAGTGACGAGTGACGAGTAACGAATGACAAGCTCAAACAAGAATTGATCTTGTCACTTGGCACCCGCCACGGTAGTTAAGTTTGCCGCCTTTTTACGGCGAGTGTTAAGATGCCTGTGACCCGCGCCAAAGCTATCTGAGAGCAACTGTTAGGATACCTGAAACGACGATCAATCGTCAGCCTGTGAGAGATTATGGCAAGCCAACCGACAACTACGACGAAACGCGCGCCGCGCAAGACGGCGGCCACAACCGCGCTCCCGGCACGACCTAAAGCCGACCCAGCGCCGACAGCGTCAACTAACGGAGACACACCGGCGCGCACGACCCGCCGGAAACCGTTGCGCGAGATGACGCTTGAAGAACTGTCTCTGCGCGCCTACAAGATGACTTACGAACGCTTACACGGGAGTAAGAAAAAGAAGAAGTGACGCGCCGCAAATACCTGCTCGACACAAATATCGTGAGCAGCAAAGCATTTGGTGGTCTGCGTGATCTACCCGGCGGTCAGCATCTCTCGTGCGTGGTCTATACGGAGTTGATGACGGCGGCGGACCCGAAAGAATTTCGCGCTTACGTCGAGACTTGGAAGCGCGCGGAAAAAGCGGCCAAGCTGCTTGTGCCGCACGCCGACGATTGGTTGGCCGCGACGCGCATCCTCCACCTGTTGGCGCAGGACCGCAAGCGAACCACTGGCGGCAAGTCTCCCGCGCGCACGCCGGCGGTGAAGCAGGAACTGTTCGCGGACGTTTTGATCGCTCTCTCCGCCGCCCGCGCCGGCGTCGTGGTGGTGACGAACGACGCCGACTTTCAAACCATCAAACGTCTGCACAAGAAATTACACATCATCGGCGGCAGCGAGTTCTTCACATAAGTTTTCCTTCAACCCTAATTTTCAACATCAGATCAGCATCCGAAGTCATGCCCGAAAGAGCTATCGAAGAGTACACCGTCGCCGAAGAGCCTTATTATTTGGCGGTGGCGCGTGAAGTCGAATTGTTCGAGGCGGCGCACGCGGCGCGTCTGCCGGTGATGCTGAAAGGCCCGACGGGCTGCGGCAAGACGCGGTTTATCGAGCACATGGCGTGGCGTCTCGGTCGCCCGTTGATCACGGTGGCGTGTCATGAGGATTTGTCGGCGACGGATTTGGTCGGGCGTTTCCTGCTCAAAGGCGAAGAGACCGTCTGGCACGATGGGCCGCTGACGGCGGCTGTCCGTCACGGCGCGATCTGCTATCTGGATGAAGTGGTCGAGGCGCGCAAAGATACGGTCGTGATCATCCACCCGCTCACCGATGATCGCCGCTGCCTGCCGATTGAGAAGCGCGGGACGATTCTGGACGCGCCGCCTGATTTCATGCTCGTCGTCTCTTACAATCCGGGCTATCAGTCGATCCTGAAAGACCTCAAGCAATCGACCCGCCAGCGTTTCGTCGCGCTGGAATTTGACTATCCGCCGCCCGCGCTCGAAGCCGAGATCGTCGCGCGCGAAGGCGGCGTCGATGAACTGATGGCGCGCGATCTCGTCCTCATCGGCCAAAAAGTTCGCAATTTGCGCGGTCACGGCCTCGAAGAAGGCGTCTCGACGCGGTTGCTGATCTACGCGGCGCAGATGATCGCACGCGGCATTCCGCCCACGTCCGCCGCCGAAGTCGCGCTCTGTTCGCCCATTACCGACGACCGCGAACTGCAACGCAGCATCCGCGAGATCGTCACGACCATCATCTGATCACGCCACTTAAAAAATGATGCAAGAATTTACGCAGCACTATCTGGACGACTCGCTGAAAGTCTTTCGCACGTACAAGGGGTTGGCCGAGAAAGCGTTCGCGCAAGTAAGCGACGAAGAATTCTTTCGCGCTATCGACAGGGAGGCCAACAGCATGGCCGTTATTGTCCGGCATCTGGCTGGCAACATGCGCTCGCGCTGGACCGATTTTTTGACGACCGACGGCGAGAAGCCGGATCGCCAACGCGACACCGAATTTGAGATGAACCACGCGACGACGCGCGCGGAGGTGATGCGCTGGTGGGACGAAGGCTGGCAACTCGTCTTCGACGCGCTCGAACCCCTCCAGCCCGCCGACTTCGAGACGCCGCTCTCGATCCGGGGCGAGCCGTACACCGTTGTCATGGCGATCAACCGGCAAATCGCTCACTACGCTTCGCACATCGGCCAGATCATTTTCTTGGCGAAGCATTTCCGCTCAACTGATTGGAAATCCCTGAGCATCCCACGCGGCCAGTCAGAGACGTTCAACGTCGACATGCTGAGTCAGAAAAAGTCTAAAGTTTAGGCTCGGAAGGACATGTCTGGTGAAATTATCGCTCGCAATCGTCTGGCTACTACTGTTCGCGCTGTGCGGCTTCGCGCAGACCAGCGGGGTCGCGCCACCGCAGCAGCAGTCGCCGCCAAAATTGGTGCGTGTGGAGGGGACCAAAGTCAGTCTCGTGCCGCCGCCGGGCTTCGTTCCGTCCAAACAATTTACCGGCTATGAATTGGCAGCAACCGGAGCGTCAATTATCGTATTGGAACTGTCCGGCCCCATCGCGCAGGTGACGGCGGGCTTCAACGATCCAGCGCAGCTAAGCAGGAAGGCGATGCAATTGCTAGGGCGGGAGACGGTGACGCTCAACGGCGCGCCGGCGACGCTGTTTCACCTCGCGCAGACGGCTAACGGCACTGAGTATCTGAAATGGATGCTGGCGCTTGGCGACGCGAACGCGACGGTGTTGGTGGCGGCTAATTTTCCGCGACAGTTGGAACAACAATACTCGCGGGTGTTACGCGACAGCCTCCTTTCGACGCGTTGGGACCAATCACGGAAAGTCGTGGTTGACGAGGGCGTGCCCTTTAGCGTCGAGGCACAGGGCGGACTGAAGTTGGCGCAACAACGCCTGCTCAACACGCTGCTCTATACGGTTGACGGTATCGTCCCGGCGCAGTCAGTCGAGCAGCCGCTCTTCGTCGCGGGCATGTCAATTTCACAGCAACTCATCCTGAATCCGAAAGAGTTTTCCGAACGGCGCGTCTTCGCGACCGAAAGTGTCGTCTCAATCGGCGTCGTCGATGCACAACCCGTCATGATCGATGGCCTCTCCGGCTACGAGATCGTCACACAAGGTAAGGATCGCGCGACCGGCCAACCCGTCACCTTGTATCAAGTGACGCTCTTCGATGAGACGATTTACTATGTGATGCAGGGACTAATCGGCGGTAGGCGCGCGACCGACTACCTCGGCACTTTCCGCGCGATGGCGCGTTCATTCAAACGCCGCGCCACGCCCGTTCAGGAGCCGCCGGTGAAGCGCCCTCAAAGAGTGAAGCGTCATTAAACGACTAAAGGTTTTAGGTTGAGGCTAAAAACATTGGGGAACAAGAAAACAGACAGGAGATCAACAGGATTCACAAGATAAGCCGGTCAAGCAGCAGGGCGCATCCTTATCTGTTGTCTGGTAAATCTTGTCAATCCTGTCCATATTCTTGTCCGGCTTGATGTAGTTTGAATTTAGAACCGATTTTGTGATGGACCAATTTGCAGCGCGCGACAAAGACGAAGTAAGTGCCGGTGAAGGCGAAGCGAAGGCGTCCGTATCGCTGGAGAAAACTTTGCGCGGGCGACTGCGCGCGATCAGCAGCGCGAGCGAGCGGCGGACGATTGCGGGACTGGCACGCGCGTTGGCGAAATTGCCGGCGGAGAGCGCGCGGGCGGCGTTGGAAGTAAGCGCGCAGTTGGCCGGCGTCAGTTTACGCGCGGGCGTGGAGTTTTTGCGCGCCGCACCTGATGCCGCGCGCGTGTTGGAAGCGGAAGAAGTGCGGCAGTGGGGCGAGATGGGGCGACGGCTGACGTTAGCCGACGTGGAGACGGGCGTCGCGTTCTTCGCGGCGGGCGTCGCCGAATTGATCGACGTGCCGCCGGAAGCGCGCCCGCGTCTGTTTCACATCTGCGCCAAACAAATGACGCTCTCGACGTCCATCGCCGTTGAGACTTTCCGCCGCGCGCCGGCGCTGGCGCGCGAGGTAGCCGACGCCGCCTTGCTCTCCACAACATTCGCCGTCGCCGAAGAGATCGCGCGTCGCTCGGCCAAACACAGCGCGGACTTTCTTGCCGTCACGCCGAGCGTTTTCGCCTGCCTCGCGGAGATCGACCGGGACGGGACCAGTGAGATCGCTCACGCCGCCGTCCGGCTCGCCAACTCTTTCGCGGTGCGCGCGGGCGGCATCGCATCCGACGTGTGGGCGGCGCTGCCGGAAACTGTCGCCGGGCTAAGCCCGGTGCAGGCGACGGCCCTCTTTCGCCACGCCGGGGATTTTCTAGAGCGCGGCGGCGCGGCGGCGCTTCACGTGTTCATCGCGGGCGGGGTGGCGCTACGAGCGACGCCGGAAGGCTTCGAGGATTGGGTCAAGTTGCTGCACCTCTCCGCCGCGCAGGGCAACGCCGTGCTGGTCGCACTGACTCGCGCCAGCCCCGCCTTCTTCCGCTCATTCGCCGGGTACGCCGCTGCGGCGGGAGGCCGCGCCCGCTCCATCGAATTGTCGCGTCGCGTCGTCCGGGTGGCGTGCGAGGTGGCGCACATCGACGCGGAGGCCGCGCTCTCGTGTTTCCGCTCCGGCCCGGAGGCGTTGCGCGCGGCGTCCATCGAACAGTTTGAAGCATGGGCGCGCGAAGGGTTGGCGCTTCCGGCGCACAACAACAATTCGCGCGCCCGTCGCAGCTATTACGCGCTGGAGACGCGTCTGAGCAACGAGACACTGCGCGGTGGCGAGGCGGCGGGCGTGGCGCTCGGCGACGTAGCGCAGACGTTGCGCCTCTACGTCGAAGGCTTGACGGGACGCGCCGTCGAGGTGCAACCGCTGGCGGCGGTGCCGGACGAAGCGCGCATCGGCGACGGCAGCACCATTCACCTGCCCGCGCACATCTCCGAGTTTGACAACGATGATGATTTGAACTTTCGTCTCTACAAAGTGCTCGCCGCGCACGCCGCCGGGCAGATCGAGTTCGATACTCACGAGCGCGGCGGAACGAGCACGGACTTGCGCGCCGCCTACGCGACCATCGCTGAACTTTACGCGCCTGAGAATGCGGACGCACTCGACGCCTTCGCGCTCGACGGCTATATCAACGATCTGAGCGCGGGCGAGCGGGCGCTCGATCCGGCGGAGGAAGCCCGCCGCGCGCAAGCCGCGCGTCGCCCGATGAAGATGCCGAAAGATGCGGACTACCGCGCCATCCTCTCGTTGTTTCCGCTCCCCGCGCTCGCCGGTCGCATCTTCGGGACTCTTGAGAACGCGCGCATCGACCGCCGCCTGCGCCGCGCCTACCGCGGTTTAAGCCGCGATCTCGATCTGGTGCAAGCGCACCTGCGCCGCTCGCGCCCGCGCATCGCCGGCGTCCCCGTTCCACTGGTTCCCTTCGAGCTGCTCTTCCAGATTACGCTCTGCGGCGGCGCGCACGCCGACGCCCGCGCGGCCTACGCCCAAGTCGTCTCCGAACTCGAAGGCATCGTCGCGGACTACCTGACCAGTCCCACGACAGCGCCGGGCGTCGCCGACACGCTGATGGCAACTAGCCGGGTTTACAAACTTTTCCAGTCCGTCGTCGAGCAGCAGTCCGAACAGCAACAGCAATTCCCGGACATCGAAGACGGGGAAGCGACCGGCGCTCAGTCCAGACGAGACGAAGCCAAAGAGGGCGAAATGGACGAGGCCGGCGAGCCGGAAAGGCGTGAGCCGTCGCGGCAAGACGCGCGCGAACTCTTTAACGCATGGGCCAACTCGCAGTCCTCCGACGCCGACGTTGAACAGCAACTAGCGGGCGCGGAGCGTTGGGCGCAACAGGGCACGTCGCCCGAACAAGAGTTAGAGCCGGGCGAGACGGAATATAGCTATGACGAGTGGGATCGCGAGTTGTCCGATCTGCGCGTCAACTGGTGCCGCGTCGTCGAAAAGAAGGTCCGGCGCGGCGACCGCACGTTCGTTGAACTGACGCGCTCGCGCTACAAGGGCGTTATCTCTTCGATCCGGCATCAGTTTCAGTTGATGCGCCCCGAAAACCTCGTCCGCGTCCGCGGCGAACTCGACGGCGACGATTACGATCTGGATGCCGTCGTCAACTACGTCGCCGACCGCCGCGCCGACGGCCAGCAGTCCGAGCGTCTCTACACCAAGCGCCTGCGCCGCGAGCGCGATGTCGCCGTCTCATTTTTATTAGACCAGTCTTCATCCACCGCGCGCACCATCGGCCGCCACCCCTTGCAGCCCTACACGCACCCCGGCCGTCGCATCATCGAAGTCGAGAAGGAAGGCTTAGTCCTGATGAGCGAGGCGCTCGAAGCCGCCGGCGACGTGTACGCCATTTACGGCTTCACGTCCGAAGGGCGGCGCAACGTCAAGTTTTACGTCATCAAAGATTTCGCCGAGCGATATAGCGCGGAAATCGAGCGGCGTATCGGCGGCATCAACTACCAGCACAACACGCGCCTCGGGGCCGCCATCCGCCACGCCGCCGCGAAATTACAAAGACAAGAGGCGCGCACCCGCCTCCTGATCGTCCTCTC
>JACCRA010000112.1 GCA_013813825.1 Pyrinomonadaceae bacterium
GCGCTGATCTGTTCCGGCGTAAAGAGTTTTGCGCCTTCAATTTCAATCTTGCCGATGCGGTACAACGCGCCCTCTTCAACCGGCACAGTAATTTTATGACCACCGGCAGTGCTTTCGATCTGTGCCGTGCCGAGCTTGGCTTGTAAGTACCCCTGCGCGGCTAAGCAATTGCGAATAAGACGCACCCCGAATTCCGGCGTCTCCGGGTTATTTACATTTCTCGTCAACAGGTCAATGGCACTTGGGCAATGACGCGCAAACAGATCGAGCAGTTGGTAGGTGGAAAAAATTTGATTGCCGGTGAACGCTATCTCGATTCCGCGTTCTCGTAACTCGGCGAGAATGTCACGTCGTGGGTCGGCGTCTCGTGGTGGGGACGGGTGTTCGGTTTGAGCGCGCGCCGGAAGGCACAGGCAAGCAGCGAGGAGGAGCAGGGAAAAAAACGATCTCAACATGGGTCACCTCCTTGTAAGTAAAAATCGGCCTTAAGTGAAATGAGTTGGTTGTCGATCTCGCCCGAATTGTTAAGCAGTTCAGTTGTTGGGTCAAGTCCTCTGCGAAGTGCGCGGCTCGCGCTTCTCCAAAAAGGCGCGGACGCGCTCGCGCGCTTCCTCGGATTGGAAACAGGCGAGTTGGGCTTCGGTTTCGTATTGAATCATTTGTTCAAGGCTCTGCCCATCGCTCATATACACCGCGCGTTTGGCGGCGGCGATGGAGCGGTGCGGCGCGTCGCGCAAACGTTCGGCGAGGCGGCGCGTCTCCGCCGCCAACTCCGCGTCCGGCACGACGCGGTTGACAAGGCCGAGTTGCGCGGCGCGGTCGGCCTTGATCGCGTCGCCTAAAAAGAACATCTCGCAGGCGAGGTTCGACGGCACGACGCGCGGTAGAAAGTAAGTCCCGCCCCAGTCCGGGTGCAAGCCCACTTTGACAAACGACTGGCTGAACGAGGCCGACTCAGCCGCGAGCCGGATGTCACACGCCAGCGCGAGATTAAAGCCCGCGCCGTAGGCCGCGCCGTTAATCGACGCGACGACCGGCTTCGTCATCTGCCGGATCGCCGTCACCACCCGGCGGCCCGCGCCGAGCAGGCGGGCGAACTCGTCCACGTCCCCGCGCTCCATCAACTCCGCCATGAAGGCTACGTCCGCGCCCGCGCAGAACGCCCGCCCCGCGCCCGTCACCACCACAACGCGCACGCTTCGCTCGCGCCCCGCCGCCTCCAAAGCCTCCGCCAGATCGCGCCGCATGTGTCCCGCGAAGGCGTTTAACTTCTCCGGCCGGCTCAAAGTGATCGTCGCGATCCCGGCGTCGTTTGTGACGGTGATGTGGTCGTACATAAGCAGTCAGCAATCAGCCATCAGCCATCAGCAAACGGCTGTTAAGCTGAATGCTGATTGCTGACGGCTGAGAGCTATTTCCCCGTGAATTGCGGCTTCCGCTTTTCGTTGTAGGCGTCGATGCCTTCGCGCGCGTCCGCGGATTGGAAGAGTTGTTGTTGCAGTTCGCGCTCTAAGGCCAAGCCGGACTCGAAGGGCATCTCGGCCCCGGTCTGGACGGCGCGCTTGATCAGGCCGACGGCGCGGGCGGCCTTGCCGGGCAGCGTGAACTGCCGGGCGTAGTTCAACACCTGCTCCATGAACGCTGCGTGCGTGTCGGCGGCGATGACTTGGTTGACGAGGCCGAGTTGCGCGCCGCGCTCGAAGTCGAACAACTCGCCCGTCGTCATCAACTCGATGGCGCGCGACTTGCCGACAACACGGGCGAGGCGTTGCGTCCCGCCCGTGCCGGGCAGCACGCCCAGCGTGACTTCCGGCAGCCCCATCTTGCCCGCGCCCTTGCGCGCGAGGCGGATGTCGGCGGCCAACGCCACTTCCAACCCGCCGCCGACGCAGTGGCCGTTGATCGCCGCGATGACCAGCTTCGGCGTTTGCTCCAAACGCGACAAGGTTTCGTTGGCGTGCAGGCAGAAATAGTATTTGAACGTCGGCGTCACCTCTTGCAACATCTTGATGTTCGCGCCCGCCGAGAAGAACTTCTCGCCCTGACCCGTCAGCACGATAACCTGCACGCCTTCGTCCATCCGCGCCGCGAGGATCGCGCGATCCAACTCCTGCATCATTTCATAGCTATACGTGTTCGCCGGCGGATCATTGAGCGTCAAGACGGCCACGCCTTCCGCCGCGTGATACTGGAAGAGCTTGCCGGTCGTTTCTTCACCCGATGTTTCCTGAACTTTCGCTTCTGCTTCTGCCATTTTCTAATGTGCTCCAAATGAGGGGACTATTTTTAAGACTCGAACTCAGAACGCGGAACGCCTGATTGCCGAATGATAGACAGCAGAGTGCCAATGCGTAACTCCGAATGCAAAGGTACTGGGACGGTCACAGTCGAATCATCAGTAGCTTTCTGCATGACAACGTGGCTGCCTTTCTGCCGTTTCTCGGCGAAGCCGTGTTTGCTCAAGATCGTGCAGACCTCGCGGCCGGATAGTCTAAGCAGCTTCCCCAACTGTGACCTCCAGCGGGGTGATATAAATTTCCGTGTTGAGACGCCGGGCGATCTCGTCAGGCGCGGCTGACTCAAAGAATAATTCAACCGCCTCCTTCAAATTTGTGCGAGCCTCTTCAACCGAGTCACCCTGACTGCCGATGTCCAATTCAGAGCACAACGCGACGTATCCATCATCTTCCCGCCAGATGGTTGCTGTTAGTGTTCGGGTCATCGTTTCGGCTCCTTGCCCTTTTAAGTTTGCGGCGCACGCCAGACGCTGAGACGTTCGGTGCGGGCGGCGCGGGGCGTGAATTGTATCTCTTCACAGTCCGCACCAGCGAGGAAACCGTTGAGGAAGAGGCGCGTGATGTTATCCACAAGGCCGTTGACGGAGAGCGCGCCCGCCGGATCATACCAGTTGTAAATCCAGTTCATCATGCCGAAGAGCGCGTAGGTCGCGACGGTGAGATCAACTTTCGGCGTGCCGCCCGTTTGCGCCTGCTGGACTTCGGAGAGGAGGCGGCGGACGAGTTTGGTGTACTGCTGCTTCTGGCCGGAGACGTGGGCCTGCATCTCGCCTTCGAG
>JACCRA010000128.1 GCA_013813825.1 Pyrinomonadaceae bacterium
ACTTGCCAGAACGGAAAATTCCACGGCATCACGGCCAGCACCGCGCCGAGCGGCTGAAACCGGACGAAGCTGCGCGAAGCCGCCGTCTCGACGACCTCATCCGCCAAAAATTTCCCGGCCTGTTCGGCGTAATAGCGACAAGCCCACGCGCACTTGGCCGCCTCCTCCCGCCCGGCGCGCACAGGCTTTCCCATCTCAATCGTCATCAAACGCGCGAATCGCTCCTGCTCACTTTCGAGAATCTCCGCCGCTCGATTCATCATTCCGGCACGGACAGCGAACGGCGTTTGGCGATGAGCGCGAAACGCATCCAGCGCGAGATTAAGTTTGGCCTCGATCTCAGACTCGGTCAGCGGAGCAAACTCCGCGAGTTTCTCGCCCGTCGCCGGGTTAATAGTTGCGATTGTCATAATTTCAACACCTCTGATGGGTATTTAGACTGGTCGTCGACATGAAGATCATCACGCGCTTACGGCGAAAAATCGAGGCCGGCGATTACGTCTTTTCCGATCACACGGTCTTTGACAAGCTGGACGGCTTGGGCTTGGAGCGTGCCGACTTGTTGCACGCCATCGCGAAAGGTTGGGTTGATCGCAAGATGACCAACGACGCGCGCGGCCCGCGCTATTGCGTCATCGGCCCGGCGCTCGACGGCCAAACGCATCTTGAAATTCCCTGCCGCTTCGATGATACTGGCGTCGTGGTGCTGATTACCGTCTATGAAGTCGAAGTCGGTGACGAAGACGATGAAGAATAAAACGACGCCGAACAAGACGCGCGCTGCGGACGTGAGCTATTGCGATTTCTGCGATAGCACAGACATGCGTGCGCGCAATGTCGAAATGAAGATGCGCCACGGCGGCCGTGATTATAGCTTTGCAAACGTCGCCGCCACCGTTTGCCAGAAGTGCGGGCACCGCTATTTTCATGCATCGGTCATTGACGAGTTGGAACGGCGGATCGATGCCGGCCGGAGTCGCCCGGCAGCCTGACACCTGACACCCGCCGCACTCACGCGCTACGCCCCGCCATTGAGTTTTTCCTGCCCCTTGGCCCTATCTCCGCGATTGTGGCCTCACGTCAACAACACGATCTTTCCGAGCGCGCCCGGCTCAAGCACCGCGCGGTGCGCCTCCGCCGCCTGCGCGAGCGGCAGTTCCCGGCTGACGATTGGGCGTAGCGTGCCGTTCTCCAACCCGGCCCCGAGCGCGGCGTGAATTGATAACGCTGCGGATTCCGTGACGTTCATCAGCATCATCCCGTGGATCGAGGCGTCGCGTGTCATCGCCTTGCGCGGATCGATCTCGACGCGCCCGCGATTGCCGATCACCACCACCCGCCCGTGTTTCGCCAACACGTCGAGATCGCGATCAAGGTTGACGTTGGCGAGCATCTCCAGAATCACGTCCACGCCGCGCCCTCCGGTCAACGTCAGCACTTCACTCAAGTAGTCCGGCGCGCGGTGATCGAGGACGTGCCGCGCGCCCTCAGCCTGAGCTAACCTGCGCCCTTCTTCCGTCCCGCCGGTGCCGATCACGCGCAACCCGGCGGCGCTCGCCAACTGCGTCGCCGCGATACCGACGCCCCCGGTCGCGCCGTGAATTAAAATTGTCTCGCCCGGCCGGGCCTGCGCGCGGTGAAAGAGTGCGCGGTACGCGGTGGCATACGGCACGTTGACGCCCGCTCCCTGCGCGAAGCTGATTTGTTCAGGCAACGGATGTACCCGCGACGCTTCGCACAACGTCTGCTCGGCATACGTCCCGCTGACAGCGCCCGCGACATAGACGCGCTCACCGACTTTGAGCGTGTTGACCTCTTCACCAACCCCCTCAACGACGCCCGCGCCATCCATGCCGGGCGTGTACGGCAACGGCGGCTTCGTGGCGTGGAAACCCGCGCGGATATAAGTATCGACCGGATTCACGCCGCACGCGCGCAACCGCACGACGACTTGGCCGGGGCCGGCGCGCGGCGCTGCGACTTCTTCGAGTCGCAAAACTTCCGACCCGCCAAACTCATGCACTCTGATCGCTTTCATAATTGCTTTCCCCGCGCTCGAAAAATTCCGGGCAGTTCGGACGAGCGCGCTCCTTTTCTTCCATTCTACTTTCAGGCTACTCTCGCCACACAACATCATTTACCAATTCTGATCGATGACAGCTTATCTGCTTAAAGCTCTGCTCCT
>JACCRA010000160.1 GCA_013813825.1 Pyrinomonadaceae bacterium
AGATCGATCCGCCGGAAGGACTGTTGGAATTTTAGATTTTTGATTTGCGATATTTGATTGGGAGTGTCTCTCGCGGATCGAGGGACAAACAGTCGCCTGCTTTCAATCGCAAATCTAAAATCTAAAATCAAAAATTCTGCCGTGTTGTGTTTCAACATCATCACGATTTTCCCAGAGTATTTTCGCGAGGTCTTTGATTTCGGAATCGTGCGGCGGGCGCGGGCGGCGGGGTTGGTCGAGATTACGGCGCACGATCTGCGTGAATGGACCAGTGACCGGCACCGGACAGTGGACGACCGGCCGTTCGGCGGTGGCGACGGGATGATCCTAAAGCCGGCCCCACTCTTTGAAGCAGTAGTGGCGTTGACGGGCGCGAACGAGGCGCGCGAGGTGGCGGGGACGGGTACGCGCGTCGTGCTGTTGACGCCGCAGGGGCGCGTCTTCGATCAGCGCGTGGCCGAAGAGTTGGCCGCCGTTAATCAGATCGTGATGATTTGCGGTCGCTACGAAGGCGTTGACGAGCGCGTGGTCGAGGCGCTGGTGACGGACGAGCTTTCGATTGGCGACTACGTGTTGTCGGGTGGTGAACCGGCGGCGGTCGTCGTTGTCGATGCTGTCGTCAGGCTTTTGCCCGGCGCGCTCGGCAGCGAAACTTCGGCCGTCAATGAATCGTTCTCGGATGGCTTGCTCGACTATCCGCACTACACGCGCCCGCCGGAGTTTCGCGGCCTTCGCGTGCCCGACATTTTACTCGGCGGCCACCACGCCGAGATCGCGCGCTGGCGCCGGCGGGCGGCGCTCAAAAAAACGCAGCGCAACCGCCCCGATCTTTTAGAACGCGCCGCCCTAAGCGACGACGAACGAAAATGGCTCGAAAAAGGAGAGTAATCAGTAATCAGTTGTCAGCATAAAACTGAATTCTGAAGTGTCTGCTGATTACTGACTACTGATTACTGGAGAGTGTTATGAACCGCTTGGACGCAGTTGAACAGACGCAGATGTTGAAGACGATCCCGGACTTTCAGCCGGGTGATACAGTGCGCGTACACGTCAGGATTAAGGAGTCCGAGACGAAAGAGCGCATCCAGATTTTCGAGGGCCTCGTGATCGCCCGCAAGAACGGCGGCGTGCGCGAGTCGATTACCGTCCGCAAGACCAGCTTCGGCGTCGGCGTCGAGCGCATCTTTCCGCTGCACGCCACTATCGTCCAGCAGATCGACGTGATCAAGCGCGGGCGCGTGCGCCGCGCCAAGCTCTACTATCTCCGCAATCTGCGCGGCAAGGCCGCCCGCATTCGCGAGCGCGACACACGCGCCAGCGCGAAGACCGCTGGTTCCGCCACCACGAAGAAATAGAGGTCAGAGGTCAGAGGTCAGAGGTCAGTAGAAAACAGTTGATAACTGATTTCTGACCTCTGACCTCTTGCTTATGAGGCGCGTCTCCACCATCGGCACGGATTTCGAGGACGAGGCGCGGGCGCGTGGATTCCACCTGATCGCGGGTGTGGACGAGGTAGGGCGGGGCGCTCTGGCGGGGCCGGTGGTGGCCGGCGCGGTGATCCTCGATCCGGCGCGGTCGTGGCCGGAAGGCTTGGACGACTCGAAGAAACTCTCGCCCTTGCAACGCGAGCGCATCGCCGCCGAATTACGCGAGACGGCGCTCGCCTTCGCCGTCGGTTCCGTGTCCGCCGCAGAAATCGACCGCGACAACATTCTCGTCGCCACCCGCCGCGCAATGTGCGCGGCTCTGCGACAACTTCAACCCGCCGCCGACTTCCTCCTGATCGACGCGCTCCAACTGAGAGAATGTGCGCTGCCGCAACGCGCCATCATTCACGGCGATGCGATCTCTGCCTCTATCGCCGCCGCCTCCGTCGTCGCCAAAACTTATCGGGATCAACTGATGCGCGACTACGACGCGCAGTTCCCGCTCTACGGCTTCGCCGCCCACGTCGGCTACGGGACGCGCTTTCATCTCGAAGCTCTCCGCCGGCACGGAGCCTGTCCCCTCCATCGCCGCAGTTTTCGCGGCGTGCTGAACGACGTTTGATAGCAATTAGCGATTGAGCGTGCCATGGGGCGCGCTGTCGTAAGCAAAGAAATTGGTCGCCGGCTGCTTTGCGTCCAGTGCGCTTTTGCGTGAGAATGCTGCGGTTCTTCCGATCACGGCGGCTGACGCGGGGCTTGTCTTGCACATCGCGATTGACGCGCACTCGGTTGGCACGGGACTGGCCGGGAACGAGACCTACATCACCAATCTGATCGAGGCGCTGGCCGCCGAACCGGCCCAGTCGCATCGCTTCACGCTGTACGTGACGAAGCGCGAGGCAGTCGCGCGTTTCGCCGGACGTTGGTCCCATGTCGCTGTCCGGCGGACGCTGCCACACACGCCGTTGGTGCGAATTCCCATCACGCTCTCGGCGGAGTTGCGCCGCCGCCCCGTCGATCTGCTGCACGTCCAATACACCGCGCCGCCGTTTGCTCCCTGCCCCGTTGTCGCGACGATTCACGACATCTCGTTCGAGCATTTGCCAGAGACGTTTAAGCGCCGCAGTCGTTGGCAACTCCGTCTCACCGTGCGCCGCACCGCCCGGCAAGCCGCGCACGTCATCACTCCTTCGGAGTTTACCCGCCAAGACATCATCCGCACTTATGGCCTTTTACCTGAGCGCGTCAGCGTTATCCCGCTGGCCGCCGCCGCGCACCTTGCGCCAGTCGAGGACGCCGGCGAGATCGCGCGCGTGAAAGGTCGTTATGGAATTACGGGCGAGTACATCCTCGCGGTCGGATCGATCCAGCCGCGCAAGAATCTGACGCGGCTGGTGGCGGCATATTCGGGCTTGCGCCGTGCGCGCTCTCAAGCTAAGCTGCCTCAACTTGTCTTAGTAGGAAAACGAGCTTGGCTTTACGAGGAAACGCTCCGGGCGGTCGAGACGTGCGGCATCGCGTCGCAGACGATCTTTACAGATTACGTGCCGGAGTGTGATCTGCCCGCCCTTTATTCGGGCGCGCTCTGCTTCGTCTATCCCTCATACTTCGAGGGCTTCGGATTGCCTCCGCTCGAAGCGATGCAGTGCGGCGCGCCGGTCATCACAGGCAATCAAACCAGTTTGCCGGAAGTCGTCGGCGATGCGGGGTTGTTAATCGATCCCTTCGACACTGATGCTCTGACAGCCGCCCTCGCGCGCCTGCTCGACGACGAACAACTGCGCGATGAACTGCGCACCCGGAGTCTGCGCCGTGCCGCGCTCTACAACTGGCGGGACACGGCCCGCATGACTTTGCAAGTTTACCAACGAGCCAAAGGAGAAGGATGAGGGTTGAGGGATGAGGGATGAATAAGAAATAGCGATTGCTTGTTTTTGTTCATCCCGCATCCCGCATCCCGCATCCCTTTTGCGATGCGAATAGCCATTTTGGGGACGCGGGGAATACCGGCTAGTTACGGGGGCTTCGAGACTTTCGCCGAGCAGCTTGCGACTCGGTTGGCGGCACGCGGTCACGAGGTGACGGTGTATTGCCGCTCTCACTACGTCAGCCCGCGCCAATTGGAATATCGCGGCGTCCGGCTGCGCGTTCTGCCGACGCTCCGGCACAAGTACCTCGATACCGTGGTCCACACCTTTCTCTCGGCGCTGCACGCGACGGGCGGGCGCTACGACGCGGCGCTCGTCTGCAACGCGGCCAACGCGCCGTTCGTACCGCTGCTGCGCCTCGCGGGCACTCCTGTCGCGATTAATGTTGATGGCCTCGAACATAAGCGCCGGAAGTGGAATCTGATGGCGCAGCAGTATTACCGTGTGGCCGAGTGGCTCTCCACCTTTTTGCCGAACGAGACGGTGACGGACGCGCGCGTCATTCAAGACTACTACTCGACGCGCTACCAACATCCGACGACGATGATCGCCTACGGCGCGGAGGTCACGCGCACGCCCGACCGCGCGGCGGTCAAACAGTGGGGCGTCGAGCCGAACCGCTACGTGCTCTACGTCTCGCGCCTCGAACCGGAGAACAACGCACACCTCGTCATCGAAGCCTTCAAAAAAGTCCGCACCTCACACAAACTGGTCATCGTCGGCGATGCTCCCTACGCACACGAGTACATCCAAACTTTGCGCCACAGCGCGGCCCGCGACCGTCGCGTGATCTTCACTAGCTTCGTTTTCGGTGATGCTTACCGCGCTCTCCAGCAGAACGCTTATTGCTACGTCCACGCCACGGAAGTCGGCGGCACGCATCCGGCGCTGTTAGAAGCGATGGGCTACGGCAACTGTGTCCTGACGCTCGCCACCCCGGAGAACCTTGAAGTGGTCGGCGAAGCCGGCATCCCTTACGCCGACGAACCGGACCTGACGGAGAAACTCCAGCGCGTGTTGCGCGACGCCTCAGTCGTCAGCGCCTATCGCCAGCGAGCGCAGACGCGCATCCGCGAGCACTACGACTGGGAACACGTCGTCAACCTCTACGAAAACCTCTTCGCACGCATGGCCGGTCAGGAGCAGCCGCACGGCGCAAT
>JACCRA010000165.1 GCA_013813825.1 Pyrinomonadaceae bacterium
CGGGGGGGACCGGGACAATCACGCGCGTTGCGCGTGCGGGCGATTTTGAAGTGACGATTAAGCACCCGCCCATTGAGCCGGACAAAGAGATTGCGGCACGCGTGTTTGTGACGCGCTTCGAGACGAATGAGCCTGTCGAGAAAGCGAAAATCACACTGCTATTTACCAGCGGCGGCGCGCCTGTCGAAGCGACGGCGGAGGCGGCTAACACTCCCGGAATGTACGAAGTTAAATTGCCGCCGATGCCACAGGGCGACTACAAGCTCGCGGCGCGCGTTGAAGGCGGAGGGGGAACGCAAACAGTCGAGTACGGCGCGATCAAAGTCGCGCCTGCGCCGCCTGCGCAAGCGGAGAACAGTTCGTCATGGGCGCGCACGGCTTTGATCGCGCTCGCCTCTCTCGTCGGATTGGGTATCGCCGGATTCTTGCTTTACCGCGTGGCGCAGTATGCCCGTCGCAATCGCTCCGAAGGGGAGACGGCGACGGCGTGAACCTTCAAAACAGGAAGAGTACAAGAGACAGCTTTGGCGGCGGCTCAGCGTTGCGAGTGTTGAAAGTATTGCCGCTCCTTCTCGCGCTGTTGATGCTGCCGTTGATGACACATGCGCAAGTTCCGACGACGCCTGCTCCGACAACGCCTGCTCCGGCAACGCAGCAACCGCGACCGGGCGCAGCATCCGGCGCCGAAAGAACGACGACGGCGACGCAGACGCAGGGGCGTTCGTCCAATCAATTCTTCGATCCGTCGGGATTGACGGTTGATCGTCTGGTGGAAAGAGGCTTCACGACGCGCGGTGATCTTTTGGCGGCGCGGCAGCGTCTCGCCATTGCCGAAGGGCGTCTGCTGCAAGCGGGACTCAGACCGAACCCGGAGCTGGAAGCCGCGTACGGCTCAGCGCGATTTCTTGCCGGTGAAGCCGAAAGCGAATTTGACATCGGCGTATCGCAAACATTTGAGACGGGTGGCAAGCGGCGCAAGCGCGTCTCAGTTGCAAGGCTTGAACTCGCGCGGACGCGCGCCGAAGTCGCCGCGCTCGAACGTGTGTTCGCCGCCGAGATTCGCGCATCCTTTGCACGCGCGGCTGCCGCCGGAAGATTGTTGGACACGCTCGAAGATTTGATCCGGCTTAACGAAGAACTCGTGCGCGTCACGACGGCGCGTTTGAAGGAAGGCGATGTCGCGCCCGTCGAGTTGAAGCTCGTTCAGGTCGAAACGGATAGACTGCGCGTGCAAGTTCTGCGCACGCGCGCCGAACTCGAAGGCGAGTTGATCTCTTTACGCGCACTCGCCGGGCTTGAAGTGGTTGAGCCGTTGCGCCTCGCGCCGCTGCCTGATCGTCCGCCGCGCCTCGATTTGTCCGTCCCGCAATTGACGGAGATCGCGCTTCGAGAGCGACCCGATTTGCTGGCGGCGCGCTTGGGTGAAGAATTGGGCGCGGCGCGTATCCGGCTTGCCGAAGCGCAGGCAGTGCCGAACGTCGCCGGCTCGGTGCGTTACTCGCGTGAAAGACGCATCACGGATTTGCCGGAGTCGCTCGGCGTTGGCCCCGTCGGGCAAACCGATAGAGCGCTGACTTTCGGCGTCGCCGTCGCAATCCCGGTCTTTAACCGTAATCAAGGCGAGATCGTCTCGGCGGTCGGAGAACGGGCGGAGGCGGCGCGCCAGCGCGAGTTTCTCGAAGCAACGATCCGCCGCGATGTCGAACTCGCCTACCGGCGTTACCGCGCGGCGGCGGAAGCTCTTGTTTTGTACACGACGCAGATCGTGCCGCGCGCAAACGAGATCGTCACGAGCGTGCGCGCCGCTTACGGTCTTGGCGAGTTTTCGATTTTCGACGTGCTGCAAGCTCAACAACGGGTGAACGAAAGCGAGCAGGGGCGCACCGAAGCCCTGCGCGATTACTACGCGGCGCTCGCCGAATTAGAACGCGCGCTCGGCACGGTGATTCCCGCGACAGGCTTCGCGCCCGGAAGCGTCTCCGTGCTGCCCGACATGAATCTTACCAGCCCCGAAGCGGAGCGGGCAGAGTCGCTCAGACGTTCTTTGCAACGAATTGTTACGCCGGAACGAACGCCCGTTCAACCGTCACAACGGTCTTTAGGCAGTGTGCAACCGGCAACCGTGCCGGAAACGAAAATTGACACGCCGTCGCGATCTCAAACGGCATCACCGCAACTACCGCAAACCGCGAGAGGAAAAGAACAATGAAGAAGATTATCTCTATCGCTATGCTCACCGCAGTTGCCGCCTTCGCCGCCGCCTGCACAAACACGGGCGACGCCAACCGCAACACGACGAACACAAACGCGACGACCACGACTAACGCCGCCGCACCCGGCAGCGGCGCGACGAACACCGACGCACCCGCGAACGTGCGCGCCGCTTTCCCCGACGCGCAATCATTTACGACGCAGCACAAAGACCTTTCAGCATCGCAGATCGAGAGCATCGAGAAGGAGACAGGCACAAAGATCGCTGATAAAGATCATCACTCCTATCTCGCCTTCTCGACGGCGGGCGGCGCACGACGGCAGATCGGCGCGGCAACCGTGGTCAGTGCCGGAGGCAAGCAGATGGTCGTCATCTACGAGAGCCGCGAGGGTGTGCCCTACATCAAGGAAGTGCGCGCTGAGGGCGTGGCGCAAGCCTTCCTCGACGGGTTCAAAGGCAAGGGACACGACGATAAATTTCAGGTCGGCGGCGACATTAAAGCTAACGGCGTTGACGAACAGACGGCGCGAGCCGTTGCCGCCGCCATTCGTCAAGACGCGATGATTATGCAGACGCTCTACGGCGGTGCACACGGTCACTAAAATGGGCATCAGTAAACACAAAAGCAGATTTCATCTCCGGCAACGCACATCGCCGGAATCAACCTCGAATTGCCGCGTGCCGCAGTTCATGCGCTTAACGCTGCTGACGCTCTTTGTCGCGCTTCTCTTTGCGCCCGCGCTTCGTTCTGTAAAAGCTGACGAGGGGCACGGCGGCGGTGAGCCGAAGAAGCCCGCGCAAGGGGCGCAGTCCGCCGCTGCAACCGCCCGCACCGCCGAGCGCAACGTGCAGACGCCGCAGGGAAGTTTCCGCGTGCGTATGCGGCAATCACCCACCGACCCGCGCGCGGGCGAGGAAGTGCAGTTCGCCGTTGACTTCTCCGAGCAAGTCGAGGGCGGTTTCGGCGGAAGCGATCCGCAGCCGATTGAGGGCGCGACCGTCACGGCGCGTGTGACGAGTGCCGCCGGGCAAACCGTCGCCCAAAACATCGCTTCGCACGCCGAGGGCGCAGGCTCTTACGGCGTTCACTATGAATTTGACGATAGAGGCGATTACAAAGTCATCTTCGACGTGCGCACGGGTGACAACCGCCAGTTCGCCGCCGACTTTCCCGTCTCAGTCGTCAGCGCACCCGTCAACTGGGCGTTCTGGCTCGGACTTGGCATCCTCGCGCTTCTCTCTGCGGGCGCAGTCTTCGGTTACGGTCGCTCGTGGAAACGAGACGGCGTCACCGGGCGAGAAGTGGCGCGCAAAACCGCGCCGGTAGCATTGGGAGCGCTCCTCTTCTTCGTGCTCGGCACGGTTGCGCTCGCCTATTTCGAGCCGCCGCGTGAGAGGCGCGCTACTGCCGCGCCGCCACCCGCAAGAGCGGAAACCGCGACGGGAACAACTCCAGCAGGCGGTGACCCCGCGCTTGGCGGCTCAGGCGCGGTGATCACAATCCCGAAAGAATCACAACTGCTCTTTAGCATCCGTACCGCGACGGTCGAACAACGTCAGATCGTGAGCGGTTTGCGTGTGACGGGCGCGGTACGTGCCAAGCCTGATGCGCAGGCAGTGATCTCGCCGCCCGTTTCGGGTCGCGTCAGTTTCAATGGCAGCGTCGCAATCGGCGCGGCAATCGGGCGCGGGCAGACCATCGGTTCAATCGAGCAAGTCTTGGGCGCGCCGGAGCAAGCGAGCCTTGAAGGTCAACGCATACAGCTTCGCACCGCCGCGCTCGAACAGCAGGCACGCGCCACCGAGCAACAGTCGCTTGCACTGCAAGCGAGAACGCGACTGACGCAGGCGCAACGCGAACTTCAGCGCGCGAGAAATCTTCTCGAAGTCGGAGCCGCGCCGCGCCGCCGTGTCGAGGAAGCGGAAACGGCGGTGAGGCTCGCTCAACAGGAAGTCGCTTCCGCCGAGAGCCAAGCGCGCGTCGCGCAGCAACAGGTCAGACTTTCACGCGAATCGGTCGCGCGCGTTGATCCGGTGCGCCAGTTCCCGCTTACGTCGCCTGTGACCGGCATCGTCACAGAAATAAGCGCGGCGACGGGACAGCAAGTCGAAGCGGGCGCGGAACTCTTGAAAGTCGTCAATCTTATGACCGTGCTTCTGGAAGCGCAGGTCTTTGAGCGTGACCTTGCGGCGGTGCGCGAATCGGGACGCGCGACCTACACCGCTCCCGCACTGAACGGCGAAGTTTATCGTATCGGCGAAGGCGGCGAAGGTCGCCTCGTCTCCGTTGGTCAATCAGTTGACCCGCAGACGCGCACCATACCCGTTATCTTTGAAGTCCCGAACCCGCTCAACCGCCTCCGTGAAGGCATGTTCGTTGAGATCACGCTTGATACAAGCGGGGGCGCAAATGTTCTCACTGTGCCGAAGCAGGCGGTCATCACCGAGCAGGGACGCACGTTTGTCTTCGTCTTCAAAGGCGGCGAAACATACGAGCGGCGAGTCGTCGTGCTCGGCGCAGAAGGGCAAGATTACTACGAAGTTAAAACAGGCTTGCAAGCGGGCGAGCGCGTCGTCACAGAAGGAATTTATCAACTCCGCTCGACGCAGCCCGGAGCATAGAGAGGTGCGCAGTCACTTCGCACCAAAGGAAATGAGCATGGGAATTATGAAAATTGTGCGATCAACGAAACTGTTTCTAGTTGCGCTCGCAGCATTCGCGCTTCTCGCCGTCGGGTGCAGCAGGGTGGAAACCTCTAGCGGCGATAAGCAGGCGGATGGCGTGGCGAACATGGGCGATGTGCGTCCAATCGAAGCGCCCGCTTCAGATGCTACGACCGCATTCAAAGCGGAGCTTCGCACTGAACCGTCGGAAGTGAAAGCTGGTGAGAGGGCAAAATTTATCTTTATCGTCAGGGACGCACAGGGCAAGCAAGTGCGCAATCTATCCGTCGTTCACGAAAAGCCGATGCACCTGCTGATCGTCTCAAACGATTTGAATGAGTTTTATCATGTTCACCCGGAGCCACAAGCGGACGGCACTTACCGCGTCGAACACATTTTTCCGAACGGCGGCGCGTACAAGCTCTTTGCCGACTTTACGCCGAACGGCGGTTCGCAGGTTGTTGACCGCCTGAACCTCTCTGTCGCGGGCACCACGCGCGCGGCGGTCGCGCTCGTTGAAGATAAATCTACGACGAAGACGGTGGACAACTTGCGTGTCACGATGAAGCCGGACAACACGTTGCGCGCCGGAAGTGAAGTGATGCTCAACTTCGCCGTCGCCGATCAGAAAACAGGTAAGCCCGTGACGGATTTACAACCTTACTTGGGTGCACTCGCGCACTTCGTCATCATCAGCGAAGACGGCACGGACTTTCTGCACGCGCACCCAATGGAAAAAACCGAAGCGATTGCGAATCAGGGCGGCGGAGATCACAACGCAATGTCGCACGCGCACGGCAACGAAGGACAAAGCAGTAACAGTGCCTCTCAAGCGACCGCATCGGAAGTCGCCGCGCACACGAGTTTTCCTCGCGCCGGACTCTATAAAGTGTGGGCGCAGTTTCAACGCGGCGGGAGGGTAACGACCGTGCCGTTCGTTGTGCGCGTCGCCGCAGGCGGCGAGCGTACGGGGAACGCGGCGGCGAACAACCCTCCGCAACCCATACCAGCCGATGCGATCAGAGTGAGGGTGAGCGGTAGTGGTTACGAGCCTTCGCGTATTGAAGTGAAGAAGGGGCAGACCACGAAGATCGCCTTCTATCGCGCGGACGCAAACAACTGCGGCGGCACGGTCGTCTTTCCCGCGCTCAACATCCGACGTGAGTTGCCGGTCGGGAAAACCGTCGTTGTCGAAGTGACGCCGACAGAATCTGGCGAGTTGGCATTTGCCTGCGGCATGAATATGTATCGTGGCGCGCTCGTCGTGCAGTAATCAACTTTGGGAGTGAAACAGACAGAAAGGTTAAGAGATGCGGAAAATCTTTAATAACAATTTCGTGTTGGGCGCGGTGCTCGTGTCGGCGGCGACTCTGACGGGCGCGGCGTGCGATACGGCGACGAACACAAATACTAACGGCAACACGGCGACGACTACAAACGCCACCTCCTCGCCGTCGCCCGTCATGTCACCGTCAGGCAACATGTCGAACATGAATAACAACATGAGCGGCATGGGCAGCATGAACATGCAGAGTTCGCCGAACGCGGCGAGCCAGCCCTATGACTTGCAGTTTATTGACACGATGATCGCGCATCACCAGAGTGCGATTGACATGGCGCGTCCGGCGGAAACGAAGTCGCAGCGAGCGGAGTTGAAAGCATTCGCCCGCAAGATCGTCGAAGATCAAGAACGCGAGATCGCGGAGATGAAACGCTTGCGCGAGCAGTGGTACGCGGGCAAACCGCAGGCGATGAACATGGAGCTGCCCGGCATGATGGATTCGATGCGCGGCATGGACATGAATCGCATGAACGCGGCGACGGGCAACGAGTTTGACTTGATGTTCATTGACATGATGACGCAGCATCACACAGGCGCGACGACAATGGCGAGAGAGGCGTTAATGAAAGCGGAACACCCGGAAATCAAACGCATCGCGCAAGGGATTATCAGCGCGCAAGAGCGGGAGATCGCGCAGATGAAGAAGTGGAAGCAGGCGTGGGGCGGCGCAAACGCAAACTCGGCATCAGGCGGAACTTCTAACAACAACGCCGGACATCACGATGCGCCGACCGGAGGCAAGCCGGGCGGCGCTAATTCACCAAAGCACTAACAGTTTTCCCTAAGCCGCTTATTCAGAGGCGGCAATTCAGAAATAGTGAAAGAGAATGAAAGGGTAAAAGATGAAAAGAACTTCAGTCAAATCAATTACGCTGCTGGCGCTCGTCGCGTTGCTGGCATTCGGCGCAAGCGCGCTCGCACACGAACCGACTTGGACGGCTGTGCATGACTCGCCGCCGGACGTCGAATTTATCGACATGATGATGATGCACCACCAGCAAGGCATCGAGATGGCGCGCTTGGCGGAAGGGAAAGCTACTTTGCCGCGCTTGAAAGAGTTTGCCCGCAAGTCTGCCGAAGATCAGCAGCTCGACATGGAGAAGTTGCAGGGGATACGCGAGCAGCACTTTGCGAACGTCCCTAAAGCCGACAAGATGAGAATGAATGGTAAGGCGATGACGATGCGTGAGATGCAGCGTATGTCGCAAGCGGACATGCAGCGACTCCAAGCCGCTTCCGGCGCAGAGTTCGACCATGCGTTTCTCGACATATATACGAAGCATCACCAGATGGCGCTCCAGATGTCGCGCAACGAAGAGGCGCGTGGCGAGCGGCAAGAACTCAAAGACATGGCGCGCGAAACCATCGCCAAGCAGACGCGCGCGATAGGCGAGATGCGCGAAATGAAGCGACAGGTGAGCGGTGCGCGCAACCGCACAGACGGTCACGCTCATAAGCACTAAAGAACAGATCGGCAGCACGAAAATTAAATGAGCCTTCGTGTCTGTAAAGCCAATGTCACGCAAGCATGATCGCGCCTTGTCGGTTCTCATTGCGAGGCGCGATCATGCGGGTTGGTAATCACAAGTGAGAAGGTAATTGTTAAATAACCTTTGGTGCTAGTTGTATCACAAGCTGAACTCAGCAATCGAGAGATGAATGATTCCATCAGCACCAGCTTGTAAGCCGTACCATTGAGCTAAGACATTGAACATCGAAACCGTGTATGCAAGG
>JACCRA010000170.1 GCA_013813825.1 Pyrinomonadaceae bacterium
GCCGATGCCCTGCCCCAAATGTTCGGCGAGGTGCTCGGTCGCGCGCCCCATCCACCCGGCCAGCGGAATGATCGCGAGGCACGCCACAATAAAGAGCCACGTCGGATTCTCCAACGCCGGCACGAAGCGCAGCAGGATCGCGATGGGCACGAAGACGAGCAACCAATCAAGGCGCGGCTTGAACCAAGAAGGGGACGAAGCAGCAGCAGCATTGGACTCGTGAGCAACCGTGGCGGATGGCGATTCGACTTTTGAAGATTTCGACATGGCATTTATTTACCACATCTTCGCCGCGCTTTTGAACCCCGCGCACGGTGAATGTAGTTGTGTGCGACGTGTTTCCTTTGCGCCGTTGCGACTTTGCGCGAGATGCCTTCACACGAAACACGAGGCGACACGAAAAATCACGCGGCGTTGAGGGCGACTCAAAAAAAGTCTCGTGATGAATTTGACGCCGACTATTTTCACTTGATCAGCCGATTATATTTCTTGAGAACTTCTCGCAGGCGTCCGTGTGGGAGCGCGTGGACCGTATTCCCATTAATGCCCTTCATCGTTTCCGCCGCGACCATCGCGTTGACTATCGCCTCTTTAGTAGCATCGACCGTGGCGCGAAACAGTGGATTGATTCTTTCATTGGGTAGCATGGTGAGCTGTGCCGTCCCCGTTGATTTACTGACCTCTGGATTCGCTGTCGAGAAGGCGATGAAAATATCTCCCGATGAATTCTCGCCCCGCCCGCCCACGTCTCCGATAGCCAGCGACACGCGCTTGACGACGCGCTTCAACTGATGCGGCAACAGCGGCGCATCGGTCGCGACGACCACAATGATCGAGCCTTGCCCGTCGTCCACCTTCCCCGGCTGCGGCAGCAGGTCCGCGATCTCTCTACCCACCGGAACTCCGGCGATCTGAAGCAAATCCCGCGCGCCGTAATTCGCCTGCACCAGCACGCCCACCGTGTAGCCGCCGCCTTTCGCGTCAATCACTCTTGAGGAAGTGCCCGTGCCGCCCTTGAACCCATGCGCGATCATCCCTGTGCCGCCGCCGACGTTGCCTTCGGCCACCGGTCCCGATCTCGCGCCTTCGAGCGCCTGAAAGACGTGCTCCTTCTTGACGTGAAAGCCGTTAATGTCATTCAGGAAACCGTCATACGTTTCGGCAACCACCGGCAAACTGAAATCGCCCGAATAACCTTCGGAAGGACTGCGCCGGGCGTTCCATTCGATCACGGCGTCCCTGACCACCCCGACGCTGTGCGTGTTAGTGATCATGATCGGCGAGCCGAGACTTCCCGATTCCTCAACCCACGTCGTGCCGGTCATCTCCCCGTTGCCGTTGAGCGTGTGCCACGCCGCGAAAACGCGCTCGCGAAAATTTCGCCCTTGCGGCAGAATCGCCGTCACGCCCGTCCGCACTGGTCCCTTCCCCGCCACCAACTTTCCGTCGCCGGAGATGAGCGTCACGTAACCCACCTCCACGCCCTTCACGTCCGTGATCGCATTTACAGGCCCCGGCGTGCCTTCAAACGGAACTCCCACATCCCGCGCGCGCGGCTTGTTCTGCGCGAGACTGGATGGTTGAAGAACAAGGGCGGCAGCAAGTGTCGTGATTGCCAGTAATCTGAAAGCGGTGCGAAGCATTCTTTTCATTTGAGAGTTGTCGGGACGCAGCAGCGGCGGCCGGCCGGATGCTCAAGGGGTTTCGGCCTGAAGCGTGTACTCGAAGTCGTATGAGTGCTTTCCATCGGCGATCTTGATCATCATCTTGCCCGCCAGACCCACCAGTTGATCGGTGCCGGAGTCCGGCACTACCGTGATGGTCAGTTGCTGTGTGCCGCGCGTCATAGTGCCGCTGTGCTGGAGCACAAAGTCGCCGTTGCGGCCGTGCAATGTTCCGTTAACCCGCTCGATGGCGACGTAACCGGCCGATCCCTCGACGGTCGTGACGGCGGTTAGCATCTGTCCTTTGCTAATAGCTTTGAGGTCGCCGTGAAACTGCTTGTCGATTAACATCCTGCCGGGAGTGGCGTCCCCGGATTTGTCGTCCTGCGGGTTCAGATTTACTTCAAAAGTTCCCTGTGCACGAGTCGTCATCAGTGTCTCCTTTTGAGCTGTTTTTGGAACTGGCAAACGGATTTGTGAGTACGCCAAGTAACTAAAGAGCCAACTCCGTCTCCAGGGAGCGTTCGAGCGCCCAGAATCACATCGGCTGCTCGTTGCTCGTGTGGGGCAGGTTCAAAGAACTGGCCGCACAGACTGGTCGCACGATGTATCAACTCAAACACGGGCTGCTGGATGAGTACCTCATTTAGCAACTCAGGAATCCATCGCTCAGGATGGCTCTTGCGTAAGTCCTATGTATGATGAAGAAGCAATCCAACGCCCGCCATCAGCCGTCACGCACACAACCTCAACACCATTCAAGTCTTGCGCATGAAAGATAGGATGAAGCGGCTGACTGCCACTCGCGCGAGTGCCATACTACTCCAAAACTAACGGCACGGACCGCGTGAAAGGAGAACCAGCTATGGACTTCATCGGCTTCGACTTGGACACGGTCTCAAGTCAGATTTGTATCATCACCGCAGAGGGTGAACTCTTGGAGCACCGCATCAAGACCGCCCGCGAGCAGTTAGCGAAGCTGCTCGGCGAACGACCGCCAGCACGCATCCTGATCGAAGCGAGAACGGAAAGCGAGTGGGTCGCGCGCCACCTCGAACAACTCGGCCACGAGGTCGTCGTCGCCGACCCGAACTTCGCTCCCATGTACGCCACCAGAAGCCGTCGCGTCAAGACGGATAAGCGCGACGCGCGCGCGCTCTGCGAGGCGTGCCGGCTCGGAGCCTACCAATCACGACGAAGATTTCTTCAAGCAGTTCGGCTAATGTAACGAGCTTGCCGCCACCCAAAGTTAGGCGATTCCCCTTGCTTGGCAATACCAACAATGCGATTTGCTCTATATCGGTTGGCAAATCG
>JACCRA010000213.1 GCA_013813825.1 Pyrinomonadaceae bacterium
GGTTACGGCATACAGTTCAATGCCGACACCAACCGCGCGCAGCAATCGCTCGCCGTCATCGACTTGAACGCCCGCCCCGCGCCCGCCGTCGTGCAGAACGTTTATTTCCCGACGCCGCAGAGCGCCCAGGTCGGAGCAGTTTTTGCACCGCAAGCGGAAGCTGACGGCTCGTTTGTGTTGTACGTCTCCGGTGGGTTCGAGAATAAAGTTTGGGCATTTCAACTTCGTCCGGGCGAGGCCATACCATTGAAGCCGGAATCGCCGGGGCCAAACACGAAAGTAACAGCGCCGTTTATCGATCTGAACCAGTCAGCGCTCGCAGTCTCCATGCCGTCCTCGAAGCGTTATAACAACGAGAAGGCTGCGCTGTATCCGCTCGGTCTTGCAGTGATCTCTGATGGTGAGACGCTTTACGCCGCTAATAATCTCGACGACAGCTTGACGGTGATCAACGGTTTGAGAACTGAGAAGAAGGTCTCGTTCATCAAACTGCGCCGCGCTGGCAGCGCGCAAAATTTTTATCCTTACGCGGTCGCGGCCGTCGGGCGGAAGGAAGGACCGGGCAGCGTCGGAGATCAGGTTTACGTTTCGTGCTGGAACGACGAGTCAGTGGCGGCTATCAAGTTTAGGAAGGCCGGGGCGTTAGTCAAATTCATCCCGGTCGGTCGCCACCCGACGGAGATGATCTTCAACCACGACAATACGCGGCTTTACGTTGCCAACTCGGACGGCGATAGCGTTTCGGTGCTCGACACGACGGGGGACCAAGAGTTGGAACGCATCAGCGTGCGGCTATCCGAAGACTCCTTGATCGGACACAGCCCTGAAGGACTCGCCTTGAGCACGGACGGCGGTACGCTATACGTCGCCAACGCTCGCAGTAATTCAGTCGCCGTCGTCGCGCTGTCTCCTTCATCACGAGGGGCGGGCGAAACTGGTCCCATCAGTAAAGACACGAAGCGAACGAAGGAAAGTGGCAAGCCAATCGTGAGCGACTTAACGGAAGAGGACAGAGAAGAAGAGATTAAACAGCGTAGCATAGTGCGTGGCTTTCTGCCGACAGGCGCTTACCCGTCGGCGCTGGCAATCGTCGGCGAGTCGCTGTTCGTGGGCAACGGCAAAGGGACCGGCGTGGAAAACTCCTCGCTCGTCGTCAATAACTCCGGTCGCGCTCCCAACGTGGCTAATGATCGCTTTCCGGTCGGGACGGGGCGCGCCGGCGGGATGGGCGGCCAGTTCAGCATCTCAGTCGTGTCGGGAAACATCAGCTTGGTCCCTACGCCGGACGCTCCCACGCTCGCGCGCCACACGCAACAGGTCATGCGAAATAACGGACTCGTCGGGCAACCGCGCGCCAAACTGTTTCGCGGGCGCTCTCCGTTCAAGCACGTCATTTACATCATCAAAGAGAATCGCACTTACGATCAGGTATTCGGCGATCTTGAACGCGCCGGTAATGGCGAGCGCGCCGACGGCGATCCGGCGCTGGCGATCTTCGGCGCGGGGGCGGCGGCGCGGCGACCCGACGGCGCGGCGCAGAACGTCGCGCCCAATCATCACGCGCTGGCCTTGCGCTTCGGCCTGTTGGATCGCTTTTTCGTCAATGCGGAAGCCAGCCCCGACGGCCACAACTGGTCCACCGCCGCATTCTCAACCGACTACGTTGATAAGGCTTTCCGCTGGAGCTACGGCGGGCGCGGGCGCGGCTACGATTACGAGGGTTTCAACCGCCTGCCCAACATTTATCCGGTGCGCGACGCGCCGCCTTTCTTCTCCGGCACGGCGACCGCCGCCGATGTGGCCGCCCTCTATCGCCGCTATGTGCCGTACCTGCAAGGCTCGCGCGATGTGGCCGAGCCGGGCACGCTCTATCTTTGGGACGCGGCGGCACGCGCCGGACTCTCTTACCGCAACTACGGCGAATTCATCGGCACTGTGTCGGAGGCCGACCTTGCCGCCATTAACACTGATCGCGCCAAGCCGTACCCGGATATATCGGCGACCATCGAGGCCGTGCCGACCAAGAAATCACTTGAAAATCATTTCCATCCGAAATTCCGCAACTACGATCTGCGAACGCCCGACGCGATGATCGTCGAATCCTACCGCGCCGCGAAAGAGTCGGGTGGCGGCCTTGATCCCGTAATCACTCAGCAGCACGCCGACGCGCGCTTTCGCGGAACTTCGCGTCTAGGCGTGTGGCTCGAAGAGTTTGCAAGCTACGCGGCGGACCTGCGGGCGGGGCGGGCGGATCGAATGCCGAATCTTTCGGTGCTGCGACTCTCGAATGATCACACGGCCGGCGTGGCGGCGAACTTGCCCACGCCGCAGTTCTTTGTCGCCGACAACGACTACGCGCTCGGCCGCCTCGTCGAAGCCGTCTCGCGGAGTCCGTACTGGAAAGACACCGCGATCTTCGTTGTGGAGGACGACGCGCAGGACGGCCCCGATCACGTGGACGCGCATCGCTCCGTCGCGCTCGTCATCAGCGCCTACAATCGCCCCGGCGCGCTCGTCCACGAGTTTCACAACACCGTCAGCCTGATCCGCACGATGGAGTTGCTGCTCGGCATCCCGCCGATGAACCAGCTTGACGCCAACGCGGTGCCCATCGACATCTTCCGCGATGCGCCCGACCTCCGCCCTTATCAATCAATTTTGCCTGACATCGCGCTCAATAATTTGCTCACGCCGCCACCGCGCACTGCCGCCGACCTTCGCTGGATGCGTCTGACATCAGAGCAAAACATGGCCTTCGCGGACATGGCCGATCCGTCAATCCTGAATCAAGCGATCTGGTATTCCGTCCGCGGCGCCGACTGCCCGATGCCGGAAATTTCCCGCCTCCCGGCCTTCGACGCCATGCGGCAAGGTATTGCCGAAGAGGTCGAAGACGAAGAAAGAGCCGAAAGGTCGCAAAGGGAAGGTGACAACTAAATGCTGGGAGAACAAAAAGCAAAAGACCTTGCCTCCTTGCGCTCCGTTCCACTCGCTCGCAATTGCTTGCAGCGCCGCGCCCGTAACCGCGTGGTGAACATGCTAGAATTTGCCCGGAGGTAGTAGCAACGATGGACGAGACAATGACACTCGACATGACGGCCGCGGAAGCGTCGCAGGTGCAGGCACTGGCCGAACGCTGCCTGACGGCGATCCGCGAATCGAACGAGCGCGCGCGGCAGACCGAAAGCGTGATGATCACGCTGCAAGCCGAGACCCGCGCACTGCTCGACCAATTGAGGATGCGGCTCGATGTGGAAGCAACTCGCTGACCTCTTCACCAGCGTCTTCACGCTGACGCACCGACTCGACCGTGTGGAGCACGCGCAGACGGAGCAGCAGCGCGAGATCAAAGACTTAAGCGCGCTGGTCAACTTTGGCCTTTGAACTGGCGCGGACAAACGACGAGTTGAAGCGGGCGGCGGAGCGCGAGGCCGCCGCCCGCGAGAAGTTCATGCTGCTGGTGGAGAACCAACTACTGAAGGCGAATCGGCAGTTGCCGCCGCACGACGATGAGCCGTAGCGCGCTACACTGCACCTCTCTTTTAGCTGCCGCCGGTCGGTTGGCACTCCCCCTCTGACAAACAGGATCGCGCACTAGCGCGGGCGTTCCACTACCTCTCCTCATTACTGTTCAAGATCATCGATCTGAAGGCCAATGGGATTGGCTCCCGTACCTTTAACGACATCGATTAAGCGGGCGACTTCGCCGTAATTGAGCGAACGGGGCGCACGAATGAAGACCGTCTTTTCGATGCGTTCGGCCTGCTCCATGCTCGGTCTTTCGATCAGATTGTCTCTCACGACGTTGTTTTGCCCGCGCAGGCGAAAAACTTGCGCCAGTTCGACGACGAGTCTGGTTGGATCGTGGATGCTGCCGAGGCCCGCTGTCTGGTTC
>JACCRA010000265.1 GCA_013813825.1 Pyrinomonadaceae bacterium
GCCGAAAAGGGATCGGTCCAGCCGAGCCGGTTCCAGTAATCGACGTGCTGGCCGAGCGCGATGATCTCGACGCCGGGAAACGGCTGGCGCTGCTCGAAATTCGCCAACACCTCGTCGGCCGGCGGACAGCTTGAACACCCTTCGGATGTGAATAACTCGATCAGCACTGGCGTCGGCCGTTGATCGCCGGCTGGTAGAGCCGTCGCTTCCTTGTTTTTTATTTCACCTTCCGTGGCGACAACGGTTGATTTCGTCTGTCCAGACCTCCGCGCCGCCACCGCGACTGTGAGCAGCAGCAGCGCCGCCGCGCCAGTCGTCAAAAACACCACCATCCAATTTCGCATATTTGGCAAATCCTCTCAGTACCGGAAATAAAAACGCTCGCTGAAAGTATTATGCTTGGAGACGGGGATTTTATTCCACGTCGTCAGGCGCGGTACCCAGACGAGCGGCCGGTGCGTGCAACGAAACTTGATACCCTTGCTTCTCAGATGCAAGGAGCAGAAACTTGGACTGCTAAAGACGGTAAAAATTTCTTGCCCGACGGCGTGCGCCAAAACTGACGCCGGAGGGCAAGCGTATTTCTCAACATCATCAAGACAACTGACAACAGCAACGGGGAATTCGCCAGATGTTAATTAAGAAAGCGGACGACGTTAAGAGCAGCGAGATCACGGATCAAAAAACTTATCTCAACCGCCGCAACTTCATGCGCGCGGCGGCATTGGCCGGGACGGCGACGGCGACCGGACTTCTGTACCGGCAGTTCGCCGTGCCAGCAGGGCCGGAGGTACGGGGCGAGAAGATCGCCGTCGTGCAAACCCCGGCCGCCGAAATCATCCCGCCCATCGACGAGAAGTTGACCCCGTATCAGGACATTACGCACTACAACAACTTTTACGAGTTCGGCACGAACAAAGGCGGCGTGGCCGCCAACGCGAAGAATTTCGTGACACGCCCGTGGACGGTCAGCGTCGAGGGATTGGTCCAGCGGCCGAAAGTTTTCGATCTTGATGAGATACTGCGGCTCGCTCCGGCCGAGGAACGCGTCTATCGGATGCGCTGCGTCGAAGGGTGGTCGATGGTCATTCCGTGGGTCGGGTTACCGCTGGCGAAATTATTGAAGGAGGTCGAGCCGCTCGGACAGGCGAAGTATGTCGCTTTTGAAACCGCCGCCGACCGCAAGCGCGGAATGCAACTGCCGAACGCGCTCGATTGGCCTTACGTTGAAGGCTTGCGGCTCGACGAGGCGCTGCACCCGCTAACGATCCTCGCGCACGGTCTCTACGGCGAAACGCTGCCGCCGCAAAACGGCGCTCCGCTCCGGCTTGTTGTCCCGTGGAAGTACGGCTTTAAGGGAATTAAGTCGATCATCAAAATCAGCCTTGTGGAGCGCGAGCCGCCGACATCTTGGAATCTGGCCGCGTCGGACGAGTACGGCTTCTACTCGAACGTCAACCCGGAAGTCAGTCACCCGCGCTGGAGTCAGGCGCGCGAGCAGCGTATTGGCGAGTTCGGGAAGCGCGACACGCTGATGTTCAACGGCTACGCCGAACAAGTCGCGCAAATCTACGCGGGGATGGATTTGAAACGCAATTTCTAAACCAGACAGAAGAACCATTAACCACAAGGAAGGGAAAACGATGAATGCGAAATGATGAATGATAAATTAAAGACAGAACGCTTGTGGCTTTTATTCATCCTTCATCCTTCCGCCTTCATCTTTGCTCTTGTGTCCTCTGTGGTGAAATGATTTTAATCCAAGATAGAAGGTCGTCATGAGTAAAAGTATCAGTTCCACGCCGGACGTGAAATTCATCAGGTCAGTTCTCTTCATCAACGCACTGGTCCCTCTGGCGCTGCTGGGGTGGGACGCCTATCGCAAGCAACTCGGCGCGAACCCCATCGAGTTCGCGACGCGGGCGACCGGCATTCTGACTTTGTTGTTCCTGCTCATCTCGCTGGCCGTCACGCCTTTGAGGAAATTGACGGGAGCCAATTGGCTGATCAAGTTTCGCCGGATGCTCGGCCTCTACGCCTTTTTCTACAGCAGCCTGCACCTGTTGACTTACGTCTGGTTCGATAAATTTTTCGGCTTTCGGAGTATCGTCGAAGACGTGTGGAGCCGTCCGTTCATCGCGGTCGGGATGGCGAGCTTTCTGCTGATGGTCCCGCTGGCGATCACCTCGACGAACAACATGATCAAGCGACTCGGCGGGAAGCGTTGGGCGCGGCTGCACAAGAGCGTCTATCTGATCGCCATCGGCGGCGTCGTCCACTTTTACATGATCGTCAAGTCGGACACGCGCCTGCCTTACGCTTTCGGCGCGGTGCTGGCCGTCCTGCTCATCTATCGCGTGGTCACGGCGACTCAAACGCGCCCCACGCTAAAGGTCACTTCGAACGCGCTGCCGAAGAGCTAATAGCCGTCAGCAATCAGCTATCAGCTAAAACCAGATCGCCCCCCGCAACGCGCTTCAGACACAAAGCGTGAAGTGAATGAGCCGCATCGCAGGTGGTTGGCTGATAACTGATAGCTGAATGCTGATAGCTTATGAACGTGCGACGCGCCGCCAGATTCCGGCCTCACCTTCTTGCCGGATGATGGCATTGACTTCGCGGTAGGCGGCGGCGTAGAGGGCGCGCATCTCGGCGGCGGACACCGGCTTGAGCAGATTCTTCTCAATCATTTCGAGCGACAATTTGTGTGGCGGCTCTGAGCGGGCGAGCGCCGCGCCCTCGCCGGCGAAGTGCGCGGCCAAGCCTTCGACGAGCCAGCGCGGAGCGCGCCCGTCGCTTAAGGCTTCGATGACGGCGTGCGCGTACTCGTGCCTGAGGGTCGTCGCAAGGATACGGCGGCGCGTGAGCGTCTGGAGCGGTTGTGTCTCGATGCGCCGCGCGCTCGTCGTCACGGCGGCGACCCACGCCGGTTGATTGGTTGCTCCGGTGAAATCGCCGGTCGTCGGGTGAACGAAAACCTCGATGTTGAAGGCGGGCGGCGCAAGCGAGGCCGCAGCGAGTCGGGCGCGCAGGTCGGCGCGCGCCGCTTCGAGCACGCGCAAGGCCGCTTCGGCTTCGCGTTTCAGGTTGATCTTCGGATCGGTCGGGTAGTTGATGCGGAAGTTTTCGCTTGCCAGCGTGAGGCGCGCGGCGTGCGCGAGAGATGAGTTTGGTAATTCGGTCCGCGCCGCCGTCGTCGTTGTGCGGCTGACGTTGGTGCCGGGAAAATAGTGCGCGATGATGTGGCGATAGTTCGCGCCGCGTCGCGCTAAGACGTGCGCGCCGTGCTGGCACAAGCCGAGACCGTGGCCGAACCCGCTGCCGCGAAAGACGAACACCTCGCCCCGCCGCTCGACGGTGAAGCGCGAGCTTTTCAAGACGTTCCATCCAAGCGTGCGCCCGACGATAATCTTAAAATCCCAGCCACGCAGGCGGACGGTGCGCTCACCCACGAGCCGGATCAGTTCTGCGCGCCCGCTCGCGTCGCTGTGCTCAACCACGATGTCATCGAGCCGCGCCCCCACGTCGCTCCTCATGCGCCCGTCGGCGCGCAAAGCGCGGTGCAAGTCGCTTTTAGAAATTTCGTCCGTCCAACTGCGATAAGGCATCGCCGCGCAATACTCGTCCGCCACGCCGCGCTCGTAAGCCTCACGCGCCGGCACCCCCCACAACGCCTCGCCGCTCGCCGTCGCGCCGCCGCATGAAGCCGAGAAGTAGGCGCTCGCCAACTGCCCGCGCCCGTCCAGCAAGACTTCGCCCATTGTGTCGCGCAACGCGCGGCGCAGCAGCGTGTGAAAGTCCGGCCGCGCGTTCTCCCGCGTGACGTGCAAAAATCGCTGGCAGTGCGTGAGATCGCAAAAGTTAAAATTCTCGGAAGCATGACGCCGGAGATTGTTAAGGGCGAAAGTGCGACTGACCACAGCCTGCGTCTTGAGCGCGGCTAGTTCGCCTTCTGTGCTGGCCTCCGCCGCCAGCACGCCGAACAAATAATCTTCGAGGCCGAGCGTTTTAACCCACCCGCCGCGCGTCAGGCGCACGCGCACCATCTTGACCCGCGCGACCTGCCCCGGCATAACTCCGCGCGGCGGCGCGACGAAAGCCGGCGACGTGGCTGCCTCGTCCCGGATATTCGACCCTCCATTAGCAGCACTCTCATCAATCGCCGTCCGCGCGTGCGAGCCTTGCTGTTGGTGCCGGCGCTCGCCCTCGCCGCGCGCCAACTCCGCGAAGACTTGCCGCGCCAGCCCCGCGCTCTCCGCGCCGGTGCCGCGCCGGAGAAAGACGAGCACGGCGAGTCGCACGTCTTGCGGCTGTATCACGTCCGCACTCTGTTGGTCCCCTAACGGTGAGGCGGCGTCGGCGGCGAGGCCGACGAACCAACCGTGCGTTCGATAGTCGCCCACTTGGGTCGCCGTCCCGGTCTTGCCGAAGACGTGAAGCGGCAGCGAATCAAGCGAAGCCCTCGTCGCCGTCCCTTCCTCCACTGCGCCGCGCATTCCCGCCAGTAGCACCTGCCGATGCGCCGTCTCTAACCCGACGAGGCGCGCACTCTCCGGCGTCTCGAAACCGCCCGCGGGATTAAGTCGCGGCGTCCACAATTGTCCGCCGTTAAAGAGCGCGGCGTATGCCGCAAGCAACCGCGCCGGCGTCACCAGTACATCGCCGCCTTCACCAAGCGCCGTGCGGACGTGCCACGACGACGGCCCGCGCCGCCATCCCGCGCCGGCCATCGCCGGTTGCAGTGTGCCGACGGGCGCGGAGTCGAGGCCATATTCAGCGAGCGTCTCGCCGAACGCGGCGGGGACCAATCGCTCGCCTAGTTTCGCGAAATAATAATTGCACGACTGCGCGAGCGCCCCGGCGGCGTCAAGCGGCGGCAGATGTAACTCATGCGCGCACCGGATCGAGAAATCTTCCCGCGCATACTTATGCCGGCACAGCAGACGCGAATCCGTCTTGACGCTCCCCGACCGCAACGCCGCCAAAAGCGTGAACGGCTTAATCGTCGAGCCGGGCGGAAAGACACCCTCGGTTGCCAGTCGCGGATTGACCACCACGCGCACCCGCCCCGTCCGCGGATCGAGCGCCATGATCGTCCCCTCGCGCCCGCCGAGAGATTCGGCGGCGGCGCGCTGCAACGCCGCGTCAGTTTCGTCTTCGTTGACCTCTGGGTTGCCGGGAAAAGCAACGAGCGTGGTTGGCCGGGCAGGGCGGATTTGACTATGTGGTAGGCAAGCCAACAGGAAAACGACGCACAGCCCGGCTTGGACTAGCCCGCGTCGTTGACCGTCAGCTTCAAGCAACGTAATCGCTTTCATCATCAGCCAGCGCACCTAACATAAGTTACTCACCCCTGTGCCACGGCACTCGACGGCGCTTGATTGTTGCTGCCTAAGACGGCCGATTGCGCCAGTGCCCGTAGCGTCAGCGTCCAGCCGAAGAGGGTGAAGGCGAAGGCGAGCAGGAGGCGGAGGGAGAAGAGCGTTAGTTCCAGCCAGTTGCTCTCGAAGCGCGTCGGAGTGTGGAGCAGGAAGTAGGGAATCAACGCGAAGAGAATGAGGCCGACGGCATAGGTCAGCGCGGACTGGGGCGCGAAGGCGCGGGCGATGGTCGAGCCGAGGCGGCGGAGCGCGCCGACTAAGCCATCGCGCGCGACCGCGAGCCACACATTGATCGCCAAGAGCGGGAGCACGACGCCGAGGAGCAGCAACTTCAACGCGACCACCGCGACATATTTCCAGCGCACCGGCGGCAATGGCCGCGCCCCCGCTGCGTCCGGCCCGCCCTCCGCCGCTGCTGCCTCGCGCTCTTGAATAGCACGGGCTGCTTCCTCCGGATCAGGTTTGACGCGATCTTCCAGCTTGTTGGTCCCCCACACGAACAGCAGCGCCAACGCGATGAGCGGCAGGCTCACGAGGAACAGCTTCCAACCCGTCGCGGCGGCTTGCGCGAGCAACGCGAGCGGTCTGGTTTCGCCGAGCGCCGTCCGCGCGCTCCCCGCCAGCAGCAGCAACAGCAGCACGGGCACGGCGACGGCCAAAAGCGCCGTCAGCAGCACCTGCCAGACGGTCGCCTCGCGCGTCGTCATAAACAGGTAACACGCGCCGAGCAGCGCCGCGTACAACGCCGCCAGCACGCCGAGCGCCGGCCACCCGCCGAGCAGTTCGCGCGCGGCGGAAAAAAGATTCGTCAAAACATTCTTAGTCATCGGT